>JAIRYV010000077.1 GCA_031267685.1 Treponema sp. | reverse complement strand
ACAGCGCCGCTCGTTTCATCTGTCGTTAATCTACTACTCTTAAATAATTCCGTCAAGCACTTTCTTTAAAAAAATCCACTTTCTTCAAAAAAAAATCACCCCTCAAAAAAAATCTACTCATAACACTCCCTTTATGATCATTTCTATCTCCGGCCATAGCATCTTCATAATTGAAGTCTTTGCGGTTTTCTCGTTTATGGCGACAATGCCGTAGGAAGCCATTGGACGGTGTTGCTCGACCAGAGGCGAACTGTGGAACCACTCAAGGGCGTCAACGGTTTTCACATCCTCTATGCGCCCCTCAAGTAGCCAGACCATTCTAATGGATGTACTCCAGGTGTTGCGCACATCTGAAAGCTCACAGGCATACTTGAAAATCGTCTTCTGAAGATAGTTCTCACGGATAATGGTTCGCGTGGAATACTTGGCATCCATGATGATGTACGATGCTCCACGCAACGCTGGTGACTCGATCTTAAACATGAAGTCCGGCGTGTAAAAACTGCTTTTGCTCGTGGTCTTGAAGAGAGTGATTCCGTTCTCAAAACGGTCCACACTGATACAGGGCGTATAGTACAAGGTAATGTGGGTTTCGCCATAGCACAGGTGGTAGGTATTGGCGATACCAGCGCTGTCAGCGTTAGAGACAAGGTGCTGGTAAACATAATGCGTCGCCTCACTCATCTGAAAACCAGCCTCGTTGAGCATAAGCAAAAGGCGACGGAGACAGTACTGCTCAAAGATGGTGTCCATCTTTTTAAGTGGTGAAAACACACCCTCTCTGAGCAAGGCAAAATCGCTAAAGTGATACCATGCGAGGATTTGCTCAAAAACTTGCCGGTAGGCGCGTACCTCCTGAAAGATTTTGGTCTTCTTGGGAAGGCCGTTTTCAAAGAGCGCTCCCTCACGGCACGGCAAGATTTCACGGTATCGCGTGTACTGGGTGGCCAGCGCCGGCAAAAGTTCCCGTAAACGCTCCAACTGGGCGCGGGCGCCTTTGAGCTGCATCCGTTTGACCATGATAATCGGCGCGAGAAAGTTAGAGCCTTCCATCGTCTCTAATTCCAGCAGGGACGACAGCAACGCCTCCTCCTCCTCAATGCTTTGCTCCATGCGCATCTCGGTATCCCATCCATGCCGGTACATGAAGAGCAGAAAGCCCAGCACCAAACGGTTCTCATAGATGTCAAGACTCTTCACGGAGGTTTCAATCGGCATCTGATAAGGAAGATAGTATTGCCCATTGAGCTGTATCACGGTTTCACCAGAGACGCGGGTAAGATGGGCGCTGTTTCTGAACAGCCACTGCAAGCCGTCGATGTTGATGCTCCGCAACTTGTTGTACGATTGAAGAAAATTCTCCTTAGCAATCCTATGGCGCACGTTGTTCTTGAACAGGGAATAGTTCTGCTCATAGCAACGAGATATCGAGCCAAGAAGACACAGATAGGTCTCCAGCGCTCCCTGACCGCCGCCTTCCCAGAGCGCGGCGCGTGAGCCATCCCCATATATCCAGCGGTTTACCGAGTCCTCGTCAGAAAGGCTGGTGATAAGTGATAGCACATTTTCAGCAGTAACGCTGGAACGGCTGGTGCATACATAAAAGTCACTTTCGTAATGATGCAATTCCCCGTCATCCATGCTCATGTTTATAGAAAAATGCACAAGGTCATAGTGTAACAGAAAGAGCTGGGTATCTTTGCCAATGCCATCCAGCGCAGCCTGCGGCGTTTTGTCGAGAGAGGCTTCTTCTGACGCAAAACGGAAAGCCACTACTGCACTCTGATCCTTGAGAAGCGGGTCGAGTACGGCTTCCCCAATGAAGCTGTCGTTCAAGAACAGTTCAGCGCGGGTGATCCGGCGCTGAACCTGCGTAAGAACCAGCGTACCGCGATAATACGATTCCGCGACAAACCTTGTGTTCGGTGCGAGGCGCTTTACTGAACGGCCATGATGAAAGCTGATGATTTCCACACCATCACGGTGATCCTCCAGACGAAGATAACAATCCATACGATCCTACTTGGCGAAAAACTGGTAGTATTCCATGTTCTCTTTTGCCGCGTTGATCATACGCTCGATATGCTCATAGCACAGAGGTAATGGCTCACACTCCTTTTGCAGAGATGACAAGAGCTGCCGATACTGCTCTCCTCGACCGTTTATAATAGGAAGAATCTTTTGCGAAACCGCATAGTCCAGCGGCGCAAGTCTAGTTTCCGGCTTTTTAGTATCCATATACTGACAGGCAGTTTCGCAGTAGTCATATACCATCTTCTGATTCCGCATGGCAATGGGAAGCCGGTAATAACGAAAGAAGTTCTGTATGGCGTTCCACTTATCGTTTATCTCTCGCGGCAGCGCTTCCCCGCCATGGACAGGCCCAAACGCCTGACGTAAGGTCGCGTAGGATACCAGCGGCCTTACGTCAGACCCACTTGACGCCAGTTCAAGGTTTTCGCTCCGCAGGGTCTCAGCGATGTTCCGGCTTTTGAGGCTGATAATCCAGCTTCGATCCAGAAAACGCGGAGACAGCTCTTCAGTGGTATGGTCGAAGTTCACAGTGGCAAGAAAGCGAAGCTGCGGCGGAACGATCCAGCTTTCAGTCCCGCCAAGGTCAAGCGAGCGGCTGGAGGCAGAATCAAAATCGCAGAGCCGTAAAAACGTAGCCCAATAATGCTCAATGGGACTTAGGTTCGCTTCATCAAGCAGGATGAGAAAGGGCGCGGGGTCTTCAGTCTCACTACTCAGGTGCAGGAGTGCGTCAAACACGCGGGTGTTACTCTTTTCCATATTCTTGGTGAGCGGATTGTAGTAGCCAATGAAGTCCTTGTGCGACATCCAGCCGCGTTCTACAGATATATCCACAAAACGACTGCCCAGCCCCAGAGACTTGGCCAGCAGAGTGCAGAGCGAGGTCTTCCCCGTACCCGGCTCGCCGGCAAAGGTCGTGATAAAGCCTTGAGTGATACAAACCAGATAGTTAACCATGTCGTTGTATTCGATCTCACGTGGAACCGTCTTCATAAAGTCCAGTACAATATCAATAAGTCGCCCACCATCCAAGTCATTAAAACGCGGACTCGTGTCCTGTGACTGCTGGTCCGCCTGAACAGTGTTTGGCCGCCCCGGCGTTTTAGGATACACTTCGTTACCCGCGTGAAGAATGTCCTGAAGCAGCCGGTAGTCGAGTACACGAGCAAGAGCCTTTGACTGGTCGGTGAATTCGGCCAAGCGTATGGCAAATTGCTCCTCAAGCAGGGTTTTCATCTTGCTTATGTCGTCGCACTCGGCTTGAAAATGTGCCACCTGCTCCTCAAGCGTCTTCTTTGTCTCGTTCAGCGATCTAACCTCCGTCTGTAACTCAAGTAATCTGGTTTTCAGTCTTATTATATCATTATTCTTGTTTTCAAAAATGTAAAAACGATGTTCACTAACAAAATCAATAAAGGTATTAAGCTGCTGGGGATTGTCGTAGATGTAGGCAACAAGCCCATCAAGATATGTTTGCTGGTTCTGTATCCGCTTAAGAATGTTGTGTACGCGTTCCTTTCTTTTCTTGTCCATATCCATTATATCAAATTGCTCGGCGAACTCTGAAATACTACTGATAATTTTCTTCTGCGTGCTGGTATTGGTCTTCTTGAACATACGAGTTAGTTCATCAACAAGCTCGGCGTCAGTGATCCAGTCTATAGTTTCGACGTGCTGGGCTGTTTGCAAAGCCTGTAGAGACTTATCGGCAAGAAGGAACACTTGTTTTGTGTTCTCCGCATCGCTAACCGGCATATAGTACGGCTCAACGTCTTCCCGCCGGTACTTTCCAATCAAGAAACCCCGCTCCTTCCTGCCGGAAAGGAACAGCTTATTACCCTCATAGCGCGTCTTGAACGGGCCATAAAACGAGTCACCACACCCAATGATCACATCAAGCTCCTCAGTGTAAGGATGGAGAGTATATTCGATAAAACGGTTCCGTAAAAGGTCTTCAAAACATTCACTTGTTTCAAGCGCATGGATAAAGCCCCACTCCCTAAACTTGCGAATCTCAATATGAGGGTTCAAGTAATCAGGATTATAGAGAACACTAACCTGGCTTACCACAAAGCCACTATCAACATTCGCGGGTGTTTCATCAACATCGTCAGTGGATAGATCCGCTTCAGCATCGTCATCATCGTTCTCGTTTACCACAGTACTGGAGCCAAAGGCACGATGTGGCTCGACTCTGAACTTAACTGTAACCAGAAATCCGTACTCGTCCCACACGTTTGCCGCAACTAACCCATCCTTCTTGATAACCATATCGATCCGCTCATTGTCATCGATATTCTCTTCCTTAATATTCCGATAGACCCCATCAACCTTGATGTAACGGGGGTAAATATAACAAACCTTGTTAACTCCCTTCTTATTCTTATAGTCCCGTCGATACGAAAACCACGCAATGATGGTTTTCCCTTCATAATGATAAAACATGAACAAAGCCCTCCTTGAAAAATGTATCTACTTTAAAGATATACAAAAAGATATTGGTTAAGATATTGTAACTGGTTCATCATCTGGTCAGAAACCCCCTGCCTAAAGACAGGGACTTATAGCTTGAACCAATCACTCGGCGTGATCCACTGAGATTTATCTCCGCGTTCATATCTTGACTATGATGAGTCCCGCACTGCGGACGCTCCCGCCGCTGCTCATACAACAACAAACCCCGCTTGACGTAGCCGCCTACATGACACATTTTGCTCGATGCAAACCGCTTCGCCAGCAACACCGTCTTCCCGTCAAAATCTACCTTGATGGCCATTCCCGTCCGGTACGTGTCATTATGCTCGCGCTTGGCCTTGAAACGCGGCAAGTCCACCCACTCACCCTTAGGCGAACCCTTCCGCCACGCCTGCTGGAGCGCGACAGCGTCCTTTTGTTTGTATTGCTTTTTGGCCTTATAGGTATACGTGGACAGGGCTTGGCGGTCGTCCTTTAAGACTTCGTAGACTTTGATTCTTTCATCGAGCATTTTGTTATACAGAAAGCGGCATGAACCGAGGGTCTGGTTCAAAACGACCGACTGTTCATTGCTTGGATATATACGCACCTTGAAAGCTCTCTGAATCTTCATGGGCTGAGTCTAAGCTCTCTTTATCTCAATGTCAACCAGCGTTCCCTCTTTTGCCGTTGTACCGCCTTTCCATGCCAGAGGTTTTATGATAGTCTTCTATGACGTATCGGAGCTCCTGTATGGCATACCGATGTTATCGGTATTGCTTACCGAGACCCGAAGTCTTTAGACTTCACATCGACACGGAGAACATGCTCTAGCACTGCGAGGTTTTGTGCGCCAAACTCGCTAGGCACTGTTAACATTAGTGTCATTGAACAGCATAGGCTAGTGTCATCAAGTAGCATAGGCTAGTGTCATCAAGTAGCATAGGCTAGTGTCATCAAGTAGCATAGGCTAGTGTCATCGAACAGCATAGGCTAGTGTCATTGAACAGCATAGACTAGTATCATTGAGTGATTCTAGTTAGTGTCAT
>JAIRYV010000063.1 GCA_031267685.1 Treponema sp. | reverse complement strand
AGGACTTCACCGAGTTTCCTGTTTGGGCCAAACAGACTTCTCTGTTAGGACTTCACCGAGTTTCCTGTTTGGGCCAAACAGACTTCTCTGTTAGGACTTCACCGAGTTTCCTGTTTGGACTTTGTCTGGCGACGATAGTAAGCTGCCAGCTTCATCACCGCTTCCTCAATGACTGCCGGTTCCTCGAAAACCGTGATACCTGCCAATTCCAGCCGTTTACGGGGCGCGGGGCCAATCTTTGCGGTAAGCACTGCAACGCAATCGCGCAGAGTCTCGACCACATCGTCTAGTACCGCTGCGCCATGATCGCCGCTTCCGCAGACTGGTGTAATCTCCCGTCGTTCCAGAAAGCTACTCGTACCATCAGGCTCTATATCTCTGATGATGAAGTAACGGGCGTGTCCAAAATGCTGATTCACATAAACACCGTCGGCGCTCGTGAATGCAACTCTCCAAGCCATAAGCACCCCTTAATCGAATTAGTTATATTTATATTAAATCCATAATATATGGATACTTATCAATGTCAAGTACTGAATAGGACAATTACTCTCTGTAATACTAATAGGAGTGGAGAGGCATTACTGTTGCTCGTACTGTTGGGTTTCGTTGTAGACATATTCAAGGCTGATGCCAGCAGTCTTGAACATTGACTCGGAGTCGGCGGCGTCGTGGTAGCGGCGCTGACAGACAACCCGCATGATGCCGCAGTTGATAATGAGCATGGCGCAAGTGCGACACGGCGTCATACGGCAGTAGAGCGTCGCACCGGCAATGGCAATGCCCCGCTTTGCCGCCTGGCAGATCGCGTTCTGCTCAGCGTGTACCGTCCGTACACAGTGTGTGGTAACACTGCCATCCTCGTGGAGCATCTTCTTGAACTGATGGCCCACCTCATCGCAGTGCGGCAGGCCAGCTGGGGCGCCAACATAGCCCGTAACCAGAATCTGATTGTCCTTAGCTATGACGCAGCCAGAACGCCCGCGGTCACAAGTTGCACGCTTGGCAATGGCATTGCACACTTCCATAAAGTATTCGTCCCACGTGGGGCGCTTATAAACATCGTTCACCAGTCGTCATCCTCGATCATGCCAGGACAGCCGCTCATCTCAAAGGTGATGCGGTATTTAAGGTAGATTTCCTCCAGCGTCTGTTTGGGACCAAGTGCGGAGATGCGCCTACGGAACAGCGCCGCGTCGCGCCGATCAATGTAAAAATCGTAGAAGGCGCGCGGCCCCGTGCTTTTTATCATGCCGTAGCTACTCTGTCCAATGTATGAACGTACTTCATCGCCACTGACAGCAGAAAGGCCGAAACGTTCCAGCCATGTCCGTACCCTATTGATCTCCTCATAGGAAAGACCAAACAAAAACTCCTCCAGCGCCCATTGAGTCTCGTCATCAACGCTTTCCTCAACCAGAAAGTGTTGCCAGTCCTTTTTCATATCCATTGAGATGCGGATCAGTTCGCTTGTGCCATTCATGGTACCGAACACTGGCGGCGTAGCATCGCGGGCAAGCCAGAGCGCCTGAAGCGCGGGAAAGTGGTGAACGGAGCGGAGGTCTTTGCCATTGTCCCAGAGCGCGATGAGGTCTTGTGCGAGTACAAACTTCGTGTTGAGAGAAAAGCCCGGGTCTTCAAGGCAGGAAAAGTACACGTCTTCCGCCATGAGTGTGCATATAATAGAAAAGAGTATGCTTCGCAGGGGCATTGAGAATGCCTGTATGTCATCAACCAGTATTGCTAGCATGGAAAAAGACTGGAACTTGGTAACGAGAAAGCCGCGCACTGCCACGACCCGTGCTGGAATGTGCAGGAGATGAGATGATGGTCTAAAGTGTAAAAGTGATTCCACGAGGTCTTTCTCAGTACGTAGCGACCCACGCAGAATCTGAGTAGAGTGTATTGACGGATACTGACTAATCGCCTCGCCCAACTGTTGTAGACAATGGAAGCGCTCCTGTACCAGTCTACTTTCTTCGGGATAGGCGCTACCAAGATACGTCTGAATGTCCTCAACGAGGTGCGCTTCGTCTTCTTTCAAGATTAACATGTGTTCCTTTCCGAGGAAATGCTTAAGGAAAATTCTTTAGAAATTTTTTAATTCTAAGAATATAGGTGAATACGCTATCGGCCCATTGCCGACGCGATTTCTAAAAGCGTTTTCTTTATAAGAGCTATCTCCTATATCGGAATATATCAACCGTAGCAGAAGTAATACAGCGGTATGTACTAAATTATATAAAAAACTATAGAATAGGGCTTGAATAAATTGTACTATCTTTTTAAAATACTATAACGATAAAGAGGAGTGTATGGACATTCAACTTCAGGAATTGATCGATAGGATAAAGAAGGACGGGATTGAAAGCGCGATAACTGAGGCCGCTAAACTCAAGTCTCAAGCCGAGGGCGAGGCTAAGCGCATCATTGAGGCCGCGCAGAAAGAAGCGGACGCCATCATTGCCAAAGGCAAGACTGACGCTGCGCGCTCAGAGAAAGCTGGTGTCGCGGCACTGGAGCAGGCGTCACGGAACCTTGTACTGGCATTCAAGGCAGAAATCACGGCGTTGCTGGAGAAGATTGTGGCGAGAGAACTCGCTGCCTCCTATACCGAGGATGCCCTGAAAGCGACGCTCCCTGAGATTTTGAAGGCTTGGGCAAGCAAGGGTGGTGACACGCTGGACATCATTGTCAGCGAGGCAGACCTCAAGAAGCTCCAGAATTGGTTCAATAACCAACTCAGCGCTGAGCTGAAAAAAGGCGTTGAACTCAAATCTGACCGGAAACTGGGCGCGGGTTTCCGTATCGCCAACAAAGATGGTTCCGCTTATTACGACTTCTCCGCTGAGTCGGTTGCAGAACTGCTCTCCGCCTATCTTAACCCGCGGCTGGCGGCGATCCTTAGCAACGCTGTAAGCGTCGGCAACAAAGTTGCCAATTCTATGGGAACCTAAGCAGTGGCTTATTACTATCTGGTCGCCCAGCTTCCCTACCTGGTCTATGGACAGCAGTTGCCCCTGTCTTCACAGGCGTTTAGAGTGCTTTGCGCCCATGCGCTCAGTGCCGGAGACGCGGCTCTGCTTGGCGGGTGTTCGCTAGACCCAGAAAAAAGTTACACGGAACCGCCCGTGCCTACTTCATCGCGTTTTATCAATGAATGGCGCGCATGGGAGCGCACTCTGTGCCTCAATCTCGCACGGTATCGCGCCCAGAAGCGGGACAATGGCGCGTCGATAGAGCCGCCGGACTCTCCGGCTGATGCGGCGCTGGCGGCAAAGGCCGCTTTCGCGCTGGAATCGCCGCTGGAAGCCGAACTGTTCATCGATCAGGCACGGTGGAATGCTATCGAGGCCATGCAGGGACTGGACTCGTTCAGTGTTAACATGATATATGCCTATCTTCTCAAGCTGCTCCTCATGGAACGAAGAGCAGCGTTCAAGGTTGAAGAGGGCTTCGCGGAATACAAGGGGCTTTATGACGCTATTCTGGCGTCCGCCTCAAAAGGTGTGGAGAAATAGCAAATGACCGGAACCAAAGGAAGAATTGTCGCCGTTAATGGCAATATGGTGAGCGTCCGCTTTGACAGTGCCGTCTCCATGAATGAAGTCGGCTATGTAAAGGTTGAGGATAAAAGGCTCAAGGGCGAGGTTATCCGTATTCGGGGCGATATATCCCAGATGCAGGTGTTCGAGATCACCAAGGGAATCGCTATCGGAGACGAGGTTGAGTTTTCAGGGAATATGTTGGCAGTTGAACTGGGTCCAGGTCTTCTGGGCCAGGTCTATGACGGTCTGCAAAACCCCCTGCCTAAACTGGCCGAAACCGCCGGATACTTTCTGGAGCGAGGGATTTATCTTGACCCCCTGTCGGACGACCTCAAGTGGAATTTCACGCCCGTAGCAAAGGTCGGCGACCATGTGGAACGTGCCGATACGCTGGGAACCGTGCCAGAAGGCGCCTTTACCCACCGTATCATGGTGCCATTCACCATGTATGGCTCGTATACCGTTTCATCAATAAAAGCAGCGGGTTCATACACAATACGCGAGACCATCGCGGAACTCAGCGATGGTAAGGGTAACACAATTCCCGTAACAATGACGTTTCACTGGCCAGTGAAGCGCGCAATTGACTGTTACGAGGAACGGCTCAAGCCAGAAGCCCCTATGTTGACGAAGCTCCGGCTCATTGATACCTTCTTCCCAGTGGCGCGTGGCGGAACCTATTGTATCCCCGGGCCATTCGGCGCAGGCAAGACCGTTATCCAGCACGTTACCAGCCGTAACGCGGAGGTGGACATTGTAATCATCGCGGCCTGCGGCGAACGCGCTGGTGAGGTTGTGGAAACCCTGAAAGAGTTCCCGGAACTTATCGATCCCAAAACAGGCCGTTCCCTTATGGAACGCACTTTGATCATCTGTAACACATCGTCCATGCCTGTTGCGGCGCGTGAAGCGTCGGTATACACGGCGGTAACGCTTGCCGAATACTACCGGCAAATGGGCTTGCACATTCTGCTACTAGCCGATTCAACAAGCCGCTGGGCCCAGGCCATGCGCGAAATGTCAGGACGCCTGGAAGAAATTCCTGGAGAAGAGGCTTTCCCCGCCTACCTCGAATCAACCATTGCCAGCTTCTATGAGCGGGCAGGTCTGGTGCGGCTCAAAGACGGGAGCCTGGGGTCAGTTACCATCGGCGGCACGGTCAGTCCCGCTGGCGGTAACTTCGAAGAGCCAGTAACGCAGGCCACGCTGAAAGTCGTAGGCGCGTTCCACGGACTGTCGCGTGAGCGTTCCGACGCCCGCAAGTACCCGGCCATTCATCCGCTGGATTCGTGGTCAAAGTACAAAAGTACGATTGACCCAAAGCGCGTGCAGTACGCTTACGGTTTTATCCGTCGCGGAAGCGAAATCGAGCAGATGATGAAAGTCGTGGGCGAGGAAGGAACGAGTCTTGACGACTACATTGTGTACCTCAAGGGCGATTTCCTTGACGCGGTGTATATGCAGCAGGATTCGTTTAATCCGGTTGATTCCTCGGTCAGTCCTGAGCGGCAAAACCACATCTTCCTTGTTATTCTGCGAATCTTGGGAACAAAGCTTGCTTTCACCGAAAAAGCTGAGGCGCGTACATGGTTTAATCATCTGCGGCAGAAGTTCTTGGATTACAATGGCACGCCCTGGCAGGGCAAGGAGTTTAAGCTTCTTGAAAAAGACATCACAGGCGCGGTGGCCGAGCGTTCCCAGGGGCTGGATAAGACAATGGAAAAACTTTTGGCATAGGTGGCATAGATGAAAAAGGTATATAGCAAGATAGAATCCATCACCGGTAGCGTTATTACGGTGAAAGCCGAAGGCATACGCTACGGTGACCTCGCGGAAGTTGACACCGCTTTCGGCACATCCCTTGCCGAGGTAAACCGGCTGGAAAACGACATCGTTTCCCTGCAAGTGTTTGCGGGCGGACGCGGTATCTCTACCGGCGACACAGTACGCTTCCTCGGACACCCCATGCAGGTCTCGTTCTCCGACAACCTCATGGGACGCGTGTTCTCCGGTTCAGGCGCTCCCCGGGATCGGGGACCAGCGCTCCACGAGAATCTGATCCCCATCGGCGGGCCGTCAGTGAATCCCGCGCAGCGCATCATCCCTCGCCGTATGATCCGTACCGGTATCCCCATGATCGATATGTTTAATACACTTGTCGTTTCCCAGAAACTGCCCATCTTCTCGGTGTCTGGCGAGCCGTACAACGAACTCTTGGCGCGTATCGCAATGCAAGCTGAGGTTGACGTTATCATTTTAGGCGGTATGGGCCTAAAGTACGACGATTATCTATTCTTCAGGGATACGCTGGAGGAAGGCGGCGCACTTTCCCGCACCGTGATGTTTGTGCATACCGCGAGCGACCCCACTGTCGAGTGCCTCATGATCCCCGATATGTCGCTGGCAGTTGCCGAGCAGTTCGCCTTACAGGGTAAGGATGTGCTGGTACTCTTGACCGACATGACGAACTTCGCTGACGCCATGAAAGAAATCTCCATTATACAGGAGCAGGTTCCGTCAAACCGCGGCTATCCAGGCGACCTTTACAGCCAGCTCGCAGCGCGTTACGAAAAAGCAGTCGACTTCGATACCGCTGGTTCCATCACCGTTCTCGGCGTAACCACAATGCCTGGTGACGACGTAACCCATCCAGTGCCTGATAACACGGGTTATATCACCGAAGGCCAGTACTACCTGAAGAACGGGCGTATTGAGCCGTTTGGCTCCTTGTCACGCTTAAAGCAGCAGGTAAACAACAAGACCCGCAAGGACCACCGCACTATCATGGACGGCATGATTCGACTCTACGCCGCGTACAAGGATACGCTTGAGAAAAAGGCCATGGGCTTTATGATGACCAATTGGGATGAAAAACTCCTTAAATACGGCGAGCTTTTTGAAAGCAAGATGATGGACCTTTCGGTTAACATCCCTCTGGAACACGCCCTGGACCAAGGCTGGGAAATCCTTGCGGATTGCTTCACTCCAGAAGAAACCGGCCTGCGGACTGAACTGATCAACCAGTTCTGGCCTAAGAAGAACTGAGGTACCCATGGCAAAGATCAAGCTGACGAAGAATGAGCTTAAAAAGCAGAAAGATTCCCTGAAAATGTTCCAACGTTATCTGCCTACGCTCATGCTCAAAAAACAACAGCTTCAAGCAGAGATCAGAACCACAGAGCTGCGTATCAAAGAACTGCTCAACGAAAAAAAGCGGATCGATGAAACCTTCAAAGCATGGATCGCGGTCTACGGCGAAAAAGGCTTTTTCACCCCAGACATACTCCGAATCACTAGTCTACGGACTTCTGAGGGAAACATCGCGGGTGTAACAATCCCTATCTTTCATGGCGCTGATTTTCAAACCACGCCTTACGATCTCGTCCGTACTCCGCTCTGGCTTGACGCGGCTGTGGAGCGCATGAAGCAGGTACTCTTGCTTGACCTTGAGGCGCAGACCCTCGAGGAACAGTGCAAGCGGCTGGAGCATGAACTGCGGGTAACGACTCAGCGAGTCAACCTATTTGAGAAGATCAAGATTCCTGAAACAGCAGGGAATATCAAAAAAATTCAGGTATACCTCGGCGATCAGCAAACCGCGGCAGTGGTTCGCGGCAAAATCGCCAAACGTGGTATGCAGAGGGTTGCCCAATGATAGTACCAATGAAGAAAATCTCCATCGTGGTTATGGATAAAACCCGCGACGCCTCGCTTGCCAAACTCCGCGACTTGGGCTTGTTGCACATTGACTCGCGTCCTGTTGCCAGCGACAGCCTCTCAAAGCAGCTCGACCGTAAGGCAAAGGCGGAAACAGCGCTCGGACTTCTGCGGCCTTATAAGGTCGCAGACACTGATGCAAAAGCACCCGCCCCAGACCTCGTTACCGAAGTCTTGAGTATGGACAACGAAAAGAAGACGCTTCAAGAACAGTTCACGTCCCTCGGTAAAGAAGAAAGCCGCGTTGAGAAGTGGGGAGATTTCAACCCCACCGCCTTGAAAGAACTGGCAAGCCATGGACTCACGCTTATTCCCTATGAACTGTCCCACAAAGCGTATGAGTCCCTGGACAAAGAACAGCGTTTTATTACCCTGTTCCGGGACAAAGTTAAGGTATACGGTGTGGCGCTGGATCACGAGATCGCCGGTGAAACGCCGTTTGCCCTGCCTGACAAGTCTCTGTCCGAAATGCGCAATGCCATAAAGAACATTCAGACCAAACTCACGAACATTGAGAAACGCTTTGCAATGCTTGCCGCCCATAAAAAAAGTATTGCGGACGAGCTAAAGACCCTGGCACAGAGCATTGAGTTCGAGACCGCAAAGGCAAGCATGGACAGCATTAGCTCAGCCACAAAGTCCCTTAATACAGGCATTTCGTGGCTCACCGGCTTTGTGCCAAAGAACGACGTTGGCGTGCTGAAACGCGCCGCCGCAGAAAACGGCTGGGCATTGGCAATAAGCGACCCGTCCGAAGAAGACGCAGTGCCAACCTTGCTCAAGAACAACAAACTCGCCAGCCTCATCTACCCACTCACAGACTTCCTGGAAGTAGTGCCAGGCTACCGTGAAGTAGACATATCCGGCTGGTTCCTCCTATTCTTCTGCATATTCTTCGGCATGATCTTCGGAGACGCAGCCTACGGCGCGATACTTGGTATCATCGCCATCATCGGTATTGCCAAGACTTCGGCTAAAGGCGTCCCCCCTGTGCTTAAAATGCTGGGGCTGCTCAGCCTCTCCAACATAGCGTGGGGCATTATCACCTGTACATGGTTCGGCATTGACACGGCAAAGTTGCCGGAAGTCCTGCAAAACATCTCGATACCAGCGCTTTCCAGTGCAGAAGCAGCAAAAGGCGCAGCGCAAAAGGCTATCGTCGATCAAAACCTGCAAATCTTCTGCTTCTCCTTGGCGCTCCTGCAACTCAGCATTGCTCACATCAAAGGCTTCCTACGCAACATTAAGTCCTTAAAACTGTTCGCTGAACTAGGCTCACTCGCTATGCTCATCGGAATGTTCAACCTCGTGCTTTTCCTCGTGGTCAGCAACAGCTACCGGCAGTTCCCCCTCTTGCCTGCCTCGCTGTACCTCTTGGGTGGCGGCTTCTTCCTCACCTTCGTGTTCGCCGCTTATGAAGGCAACTTGGGACAGTCCATCTTGTACAGTTTTAAGAACATCATCTCAGTGGTGCTCGGCATTACCAACGTGTTCTCTGACATCATGTCCTACATCCGCCTCTGGGCCGTAGGACTTGCCGGCGCGTCGATATCATCGACCGTGAACACTATGGCAGGCCCCTTGTTAGGAAACTTTTTGATCTTCTTGGGCATCATTCTTTTAGTCTTTGGGCATGGTTTGAACGTCATACTCAATCTCTTGTCGGTGCTTGTTCACGGCGTGCGTCTGAATACCCTGGAATTCTCAGGGCATCTCGGACTCACCTGGTCAGGCTTTATGTATAAACCGTTCGGTAAAACGGTCAAAATGTAATGCAATAAGTCTCTGGTAAAGCAACGCCTTTACCAAACTTTAAACTTGCAGAATAGAAGGAGTTTAACAATGTTAGGATTATTAGGCGCAGGTCTTGTAATGGGTATTGCGGCATTAGGTTCAGCAATCGGTATCGGTATTGCCGGTCAAGCGGCAATAGGCGCATGGAAGCGGTGTTATATTGCCAACAAACCCGCCCCCATGACTCTGCTCACCTTTGCCGGCGCACCCTTAACCCAGACCTTTTATGGGTTCATTCTCTTAGGGCAGATAAAAGCCGCTGCGATTGCAAACCCAGACAATGGCT
Source organism: Treponema sp. (assembly GCA_031267685.1). Lineage (GTDB taxonomy): Bacteria > Spirochaetota > Spirochaetia > Treponematales > Breznakiellaceae > JAIRMT01. Next base: position 23,476 of record JAIRYV010000063.1, on the reverse strand, counting down.
GGCTCTACTTAGGCTTTGGTATCGGCTCTGGTCTCGCATTAGCGTTCTCAGCTATCGCCCAAGGCCAAGCCGGTGCAGCAGCCTCCGATGCTCAGGGCGAAACCGGTAAAGGCTTCGCACAGTACATCGCGGTCGTCGGCATCTGCGAAACCGTCGCTCTCTTCGCGATGGTACTCTCAATGGTTAGCCTCGCATAGCACACCGTGCGGCTTGCCAAAACCATAACAATAGGCGGCAGAGCAAACGTCTCTGCCGTTTCTATCGGCGGCGGCCTACCCATCGTTATACAAACAATGTGGAAAGACCGCCTTTCTTTTACCAACCTCAAAGGCGCATCCGGCGATGCCATCGTCAAACGCATCGCCGCACTCCAAAACATGGGCTGCGGCTTATTGCGTTTCGCCGTGCCAGACATGGACGCAGCTGAAGCACTCGGAACACTAGCAACCATGGTACCAATGCCACTCGTAGCTGATATACACTTCAACTACAAAATCGCGCTCCGATGCCTCGACTTTCCAATAGCCAAAATCCGCCTGAACCCAGGAAACATCGGCGGTAAAGACAAAACCGCCCAAGTGCTGGAAAAAGCCGCCGCCACTGGCACACCCATCCGCATCGGCCTAAACGCAGGAAGTCTCCCACAAGACCTGCGCATCCAAGTCGAGGAAAAACATCTCAACCGGGTGGAAGCACTCGTTCAAGCAGCAGAACGCGAACTTGCCATCTTCCACGACTTCGCCTTTGACAAAGTACTCGTCTCCATGAAAGCCTCGTCAGTGCCAGACACCATCGCCGCAAACCGCCGCCTCGCCAACCGAACCAACGCGCCTCTCCACATCGGCGTTACCGAAGCAGGCCCACTCATCGCCGGCGTAGTGCGGAACACCGTGGCCCTGCACACGCTGCTTTCCTCCGGCATCGGCGACACAATCCGCGTATCACTCTCCGACACCATGGAGAACGAAGTCATTGCCGGCAGAGAAATCCTCGCCACCCTTTCTTCAAACCGCGCCCAGCACAATGGCGTAACAATCATCTCCTGCCCACGTTGCGGTAGAAACAGCTTCGATACACACGCCTTCACCGAGCGCTGGAAAACCACACTGTACGCACTGAATAAACCCCTGACCATCGCCGTGATGGGATGCGTGGTAAACGGTCCCGGCGAAGCACGTACAGCAGACATCGGCATCACAGGCATTGGCGACAAAGTCATGTTGTTCCAGCACGGACAAGTGCTGCATACGATAGACGCAAAGGACGCAGACAAGGTATGGCGCACAATGCTCGATGAACTGATCACAAAAAGTGTGTGACCAACAGAGTTCATCGAGAACATACTACCCCATCGCGTCCAAAAACTCAACGCTTACACCCCCTTAACAAAGCGCGGTTTGATCACCAAAAGCAGCGCCGGTATAACCGTGAGACTGATCAAAGCACTCGTAAACATCGTAAGGGCAATAAGCAATCCAAAATCAGACAAAATCACAAACTGAGACAAGGCAAGCACTGCAAAACCCGCACCAACCGAAACCGCATTGATGATGATCGCCTTACCTGATACCGCAAACGCACGACGCAAAAAGTCCCCGCCTCCATCCAAAGCACGATACTCCCGCTTGTACGCATCAATAAAGTGAATCGTGTAATCAATTCCAATGCCCACCGAAACACTCGCCACCAGCGACGTTCCAAGATTCAGCTTTATCCCCAGAAAACCCATCACCGCAAAGTTGATCAAAATCGAAATAAGCAGCGGCAAACTCCCTATCAAACCCGCAATCAACGACTTGTTCGAAACAGCAATGATGATAAACACCATCACCACCGAAATCGCCACCGATATGATCTGAGACTCCACCACAAGCCCACTCAAGGCACTCTCCACCAACGCAGGCCCGCCAATGCTCACCTTCACTGTCTTGGGAAACTTCGCGTCAATATACGACTGAATCCGCGCTATAACCGCCTTCGTGTCCGCATCGCCAGTAGTCCTCAATTGTATCGTCGTTTTGATCGCCGTCGGCTCCAGCGAATCGTTCGCATAATCATTGATGTTACCCGAAAGTAGCACAAGATAATTTGATACAAGCATCGACAGTTCCGCACTGTCCGTTTTGCCATAACGCGCCACGTCCGCCGGAATCTCATAGTAGGCTGCCCCCTCATAATTCACCAACTTCTTCATCTCCCATACCAAATCCGCTGCACTCATGCCAGGTAAAGCCGCTGCCCGGTCAAGCAAAGCAAGATCAAGAGAAGAATCATGAAGGGGGAAGTCTCCCCCCTCGCTCCAAACGCTGTCGCGTTCTCCGCTCCCCCCCTCAGCAGGGGCTACCGCCCCCGCAACACCCCCGCCCTCGTCCTCAGCCTCATCCACAAAGCCAAAACCAAAGCTATCAGCCTCATCCGCAAAGCCAAAACCAAAGCCAAACACATCCGTTCCCTCTTCATCGCTCAACCAAAGATCAACCACAGGCGCAATCCCTTCAGGCGACTCATCCGCGTTAAACACTTGGTTTGTTCGTTTCACCATATCTGTAAATCCAATGATCTTACCCACATTCGGAACACGCTCCTCAAGATATGCCTTCATACCATCAATCGCACTCAAAACTTCGGGCATAAGCAAGGTCGCCGAATCCTCCGCCTCAACCACAACATTCACCACTTTGGTACCGCCAAACTTCTCCCGGATAAAAACATCAGACCGCCGCACTTCAGTACTTGGCTTGAAATATTCAATGAACACATTATCAATAATGATCTTTGATACACCATAGAGAGAGAACGCCATCACAACACCAGTAAAAGCCAGTACAAAGCGTTTCTTCCTCGCCACACCCATAAAGCCATCAGCTATAGCATCGCTCAAAGGGTCCCTTACATCTTCGTTCTTTCGCGACGTGATCAGGTGTTTTGGCCCCCGAATGATGAGCAGCGCCGGTATCAGCGTAATAGCTACCATAAAACTGGCGACAACTCCAAAGCTGGCAAAGTAACCAAACTCCCGAATGGGCGCCACTGCCGTAAAACAAAACGAAAAGAAACCAGCAAAGGTCGTGAGCGCCGCAAGCATAACCGGTTTGCCAATCTTCCGTAAAAGCGTAAATACCAGCTCACGATGTTCCGCGTCCGAAAGGTCTTTACCTCCCGCGCCTCGCACAGCTAAATCTCCTATATAGTGCGTAACAACATGGATGCCATACGCGCTTCCCACTGCCACAAGAATCACGGGCAGCACAGTCGAAACTATCGAAAGCTTGACGCCAAACAGCGGCATAGCCCCAATAGACCAGATCACTGCCACAAGCACGGTGATGAGCGGCAAGGAAAGTGCCGTAAAACTGCGAAACGACAAAAACAGTACCACCAACACCACGATTACGACCAACGGAATGAGATACATAAGGTCCGTCTTCACCGATTCATTGATCTCAGAACTGATCACTGGCAAGCCAGCAGTATACACCGTCGCCATACCCTCAAACAGGTCTTTTGCCGTGTTGCGCACTGTATAAAAAACAGCCTGCACTTCCTGATTCCCCGCTTCTTGGCTGTCGATCTCCAGCGGAATGAGTACTTGCGTTGCGCTAAAGTCATCGGAAAATAGTGCGCGCTCATACATATCCCATGAACGCAGCTTTCTACGCAATTCCGTGATCTCTTCCGGCGTTCCCGTAAAGTCATCAGGTACAAGATTCACTACCGAGATACCTTCGCCGTCTGCAGTGATGTAATCCGTTGTCATAAGGGAATTGATCGTACCGGTAATCTCAATTTCTTCCATACGCTCGACATATTCCCTGAGCCGCTCAAGAAACTCCGGCTCAAACACCGTTCCATACTCCCGCTCAAGCCCCACGATGATAGCCAGAGAACTTCCAAACGTATCATCGATCTCTGCTGACACAAGGCGCGCAGGGTCACCCTCCGGAACAAACCGGTAGTTGTTGTTGTCCAATTCCGCCCGTGGCAGTTGTGTGGCAAAAAACACGGTGATAGCGCCTATAACCGCCACTACAATCCAAGGATGCTTAAAAAATCTTTGCATAAAATAATCCTTTCTCCTCAATTTTTATAAGAAATATAGTTACCAATGTAATGAAAGGCAATAGTTCGTCTTACCTACTCACTTTTATAGCTGAAAGCAGCCTCTTACCTAAGAACCAAACCTCAGCCACAATCAGTCAAGCGTTTCTAAAAGCCACTCACACAACGCCTTCAGCGCTTGCTCGGACACCTTCCACTATCGCCCATCTTCCCGCTCGGTCTCAAGTGCTTTCCTTTCGTGTTTAAGCAACAGGTTCGCCTCCGCAAGGCATATTCTCTTCAGTGTGTCCCGAAGCGCCGCCCCTATCTTGTATCTTTTCTCAGGCTCCATCAGCTCAATCATTGAGCGGACCATCGGTATCAGCAGTTTGCCGCACAGTTTCCCCTATTCACGCCAGACTGTTGTCAATACCTTGACACATATCTGCACTTTCTATAAGTTTGATGCCTTCTTCTTCGGTCGATCATCCCTCTTTCTGAACCTATTTGCCAGATAGCCCCACTTCATCTTGCTTAGGGACGTCATCCATTCTCGGTTCTCCGTCAATACCTTCCTCCTGGCCTCTTTGTATGCCAGATCAAGGGCTTTAATAAACTCATTCTTCAGCCTCTAGCCTTTGCTAGTACTTTTGTTTTGCAGTATTTTCTCTTTCAGCTCGATTTCATTGTATCTGTACGCCGTAAGTCTTGATCTTATGATCCGGCGCATCACTTTAATCTGCCGGAATATTAAAGTGATGCGCCAGCAAAACATGTTGATCTGCCAGCAGATCAAAGTAATATTCCGGCAGATTACTTTGATCTGCTGGCAAAACATGTTGATCTGCCGGCAGATTACTTTGATCTGCCAGCAAAACATGTTGATCTGCCAAAGAAAATTTTTGTTTTTTCTTTGCAAAACCTTGACACATTTGATAAAGTGTATTATACTTATATCATACTAATTATGATGGAGTGATAGAATGAGTGGAAAGCCTTACATGGGAGCTACTGAAGCGGACTTTCTTTTATGGATTGAAAATTTCAGTGCGAATTGTACAAGTACCGGTGTGACATATGGCTTGTCTCAGGATGAGACTGCCACGTTTACGACTGCGTTAGGCACGTTTAAGTCAGCGTATGAGACATGTCAAACTCCTGCTCGTAGTAAGCTAGATACCATAGCCAAAAACAGAGCAAAAAACGCGCTGCTTATCCTCGCACGAGGCTATGTTGCCCGGCTCCAGGTACATCCTGCTATGACTGATGAAGTGCGGGAACGGTATGGCATACCGATTCACGACCGCATCCACACACCACAGCCAGTCCCGACTGATCATGTGGACTTTAGCATCAAGATTGATGCGGTGGCGCACATAGTCTGCTGTACCTATAGGATTGCGAACAGTTCTCACCGGGGAAAAGGCGGGTATCATGGTGTTGAAGTCCGCTATACGATCCGGTCGATCACTGATGCTATACCAGTAGACGCTGAAGAGTTTACGCGCAGTGAAGTCAACACAGCTTCGCCTTGGGAACATGCTTTTCAAGGTGCGGACATCGGGAAACGTGCTTCTTTCATAATGCGCTGGGAAACCAGCACTGGTGGAAAGGGGCCTTGGTCTGGGATACAAAGCATAATCATTCCCTGATTGTGTGTCATACACCAGACAAAGCCACTGACAACGCCTTTGCCGGGTACGCACAGGGAATGATTAACCCTGTTGCGTACTGTGGCAAGTGCGTTGTTTGTCTCAATGCAGTTTCAGACTGAAGCCGTTTATGTTGCGGCGTGGAACTCCGACACTTGTTTGTAAGGAACTAACGTGGTACGGATGTCGTGTAAAGTATCTAAAGGAGTGTGGAAATGGTTAATGCGATAGTGCGAATTATAAGGGGAATATTTATTGCTTGGTTTATAAAGATATTCGCTACAAATGATATTGTCAGGTATCAAATGTTGGCATTAGTTGCCGAAGAAATTAACGGTAAAAAGGTAAGGGGCTGCGTAGCAGAACTTGGCGTTTATAAGGGAGATTTTGCAAAGAGGATAAACAGTCATTTTCCCGATAAAACATTATATCTTTTTGATACTTTTAATGGTTTTGACAAGAGGGATGTTGATATAGAAAGAAAACTGAATAACAATGCGAATGAAAATGATTTTACCAATAGCAGTGTAGGTTTAGTATTAAAGAAAATGAAATATCCTGAAAACTGTATTGTTCAAAAAGGTTGGTTTCCTGAAACAGCAGAACATATAGAAGAGACATTCGCCTTTGTAAGCATAGATGCAGATTTATTTGAGCCGATATATCAGGGTCTTTTATATTTTTATGCACGACTTGAGAAAGGCGGTTATATATTTGTTCACGATTATAACGGCAAATTATATGGTGCAAAAGAAGCGGTTCAAAGGTTTTCGGAAGAACATAATGTATCGTATGTCCCATTAAGTGATTTATGCGGCACTGTTGTTTTTTCCAAGTAAGAATTCTATGTGTAATTCTAAAAACAGTAAGGATGCAAAGGGGAATGACACAGGAAGAACGTGCGGAAAAGCTGCATACAAAAAAGACAGTTATTTTCCGCATAGAGAATCATTCTGAGAGTACTCTATGATGAAAGAAAGGGCTTCTCGAAATAGAACGTTAACAGTTGCGGAAAACGAATACACTGCTCTAAAAGAAAGGCTTTTTTTACCAGAAAAGAAAGAAATGACCGTATCTCAAATAACCAATAAAACAATGTGTGGAGATTTATTTGAGATTATAGATTTATTGCCCGCTGAATTTGTCGATTTGTTAATAATTGATCCGCCCTATAATTTAAACAAGGATTTCCATGGCTTAAAATTTTCCAAGACAAATGACGAAGCATATTTAGCATACTTAGAAAGTTGGTTTCCTAAAATAATAAGAACAGTAAAGCCAACTGGTTCTGTTTATCTATGTGGAGATTGGAAAAGCGCGTTTTGTTTGTATAAAATTATGCGGGATTTTACTATCATCCGCAACAGAATAACATGGCAGCGAGAGAAGGGCAGAGGTGCAAAAGCAAATTGGAAAAACGCGGCGGAGGATATTTGGTTTGGCACAAAAACAGATGATTATTATTTCAATGTAGATGCGGTAAAACAAAAGCGCAGGGTAATTGCGCCGTATAAAGAAAACGGCAAACCAAAAGACTGGGAAGAAACCATCGCGGGCAATTTCCGGCTAACCTATCCAAGCAATTTCTGGGATGATATTTCTATTCCTTACTGGTCAATGCCGGAAAATACTGACCATCCTACACAGAAACCTGAAAAGCTCATTGCTAAATTGATTTTGGCAAGTTGTCCCGAACAGGGAATGGTGTTTGACCCCTTTTTGGGTTCAGGCACGACATCGGTTGTGGCAAAAAAATTAGGGCGCGCATATACCGGTATTGAAATTAATGAAGCATATTGTTGTTGGGCAGAAAAAAGATTGTTATTGGCGGAAAAGGATACTAACATTCAAGGTTATTTACATGGGGTATTTTGGGAACGGAATACCTTGAATTTACAGATAAAGGGAAACAAAAAGATTACACAAACTGAAACAAATGGAAAAGATATAGTCCTTGTGCTGTAGGAGATGCGGTTTAGGGGTTTTTGGAAAAGAATGTTTCAAGATACCTTCCCGAAAAATTAGTTGTAAAGGTAGATACATCTTTTGCACAACGTTCAATGGCTGATTTAGCCTTTGAAGATATAATTGGAAGTTATTATGTTGTTGATATAAAAATACATAATCTACATACTAATTTCAATATGCCACATCTTACTTATGTTGAACAATTAGCACGGTTTTATAGTGATATGCAAAGCCTTTATTCGGGCTGGCGAAACGTTGTAAACAGTCAGAACCTTACGTTCCTTCTGTTCATGAGGAGCGAGCTTTCTCTACAGTAATCATTATGCGCGTATGTTCGCTCAAGGTACTGTTTTTAAGGTTGAGTATAACGCGTTCCATTTCTGGCGGGCGAAGGTGCGGGTATTTCCGCGAAAAAATCTCGATTTGTCTATCGGAATGTTCCAGCATAAAACGGACGCATACGGACGAGCATTCTTCACGAACCCGGAAAAACACGGTAACTCTGTCTTCAAGAGAATCAAGATTAAGAAGCTGAGGTGTTACCGCTAGAATGTCTTTGCTTGGACAGAGTTCAGCGTAACGGGGCGCTGAGTGAACTTCTTTACCCATTGCAAAAACAGCAGCGGCCCGACCAGCAATCTCTCCGCTTTCCGATACATAATCTACCAGGTCATTTACCTGAAGCGCGTTACCGCAACTAAACACACCGGGAATCCTCGTCATGTTACATTGATCGCAGACTGGGCCTTTTGTAAGGGGGCTTAAAGGTACACCGATACGTTCAGCCAACTCATTTTCAGGGATAAGCCCTACGGAAAGGATGAGTCCATCACATGCAATGCGTTCTTCTGTATGCGCGATAGGTTCCATTGCTTCATTCACGGACATAATTTCTACTGCCTCAAGTCGCTTATCTCCAAAGACCCGCGTTACTGTTTTATTCAAGTGCAGCGGAATAGCAAAATCGTCAAGGCACTGAGCAATGTTCCGTGAAAGTCCTGATGGAGTGGGTTTTGCCTCGTATACGCCGAGAACTTCCGCGCCTTCGAGGTGTAGGCGCCGCGCCATGATAAGTCCAATGTCGCCGGATCCCAGAATAACGCAGCGACGGCAGGGAAGCTGCCCCAGAATGTTCGTGTAGTATTGCGCTGAACCTGCGGTAAGAACACCTGCTGGGCGTGTGCCGTGAATAGCCACCTGTCGCGCTGTACGTTCCCGGCATCCAGTGGAAAAGATCAGCGTTTGGGTAGCAATTTTTTCCATGCCTTTTGCTGAGGTGATGGTAACAACAAACCCAGTTGTGCCTTTGCTATTGCTGCTCAGGGGCTGATCATCCTCTGTTTTGCTCAGGGCGTTGATATGAGTTACGAAACTAAGTGTATGCACTTCAACACGGGTCTGCTGTAACGTGTGGATAAAACGGTATGCGTATTCAGGGCCGCTCAGTTTTTCTTGAAAGCGTAGGAGACCGAATCCGTCATGGATGCACTGTTTGAGAATACCGCCCAGACGGGCTTCTCGTTCAATGAGCAGCACTCGCGCCCCTGATTTATCTGCTGCAATAGCGGCGGCAATCCCAGCTGGACCTCCGCCGATGACGGTTACATCATACATCGCTGTCATATATTGGTTACCTTGTAGGAAGCTTTTGTCTGTCCACAGAGAACAGTGCCTTGTCCATTTTTTGTTACCATCTCCAATGGGAGCTTTTTTTCCTCGGCGATGAGCTTCAGCACTAGTGGCCCGCAGAATCCGCCCTGACATCGCCCCATACCAGGACGCACTCGGCGTTTTACGCCATCGACCGTATCGCAGGGAATGGGGCGCCGCAATGCGTCGAGTATCTCGCCCTTGCTCACTTCTTCGCAACGACAGAGAATGATGCCGTAATCAGGATTCTGCTGGATCAGCTTATGGCGCGCATGTTCGTCCATACTGGCCACGTGTGGAATCGGGTTCCGCACTGGATTGAATGCCTCGTTCATTGCCGGACGCATACCAAAGGCATCTTTTAAGATTTCGACGGCAAAGCGCGCAACATCCATCGCAATAGCTGGCGCGGCGGTCAGTCCCGGAGACTGAATACCAGCGGCGTGTACGATATTCTCTGTGCGTTGTCCCTTGCACACCACAAAGTCTTCTTCGTAGGTCGGCGCTCGCACTCCTGTAAAGTAGGTGATGATCTGTCCTTGATCCAGTGCTGGCGCTGTGAGCTTAAACTTCGCAAAGGTTGCGCTTATTGATGCTCTGGCAGTGGCGTAGTTTTCTCGCTCATAGGTTTCTACCACATCAGGGCCGACTAAAAGGTTGCCGTGTGCAGTGGTAACAAGCCCGCCACCCTTTGAATGAGCGCTCTTTGAAACATCTCCCATCTTGCTAGCAATGGTTCGCACCAGATATGGAGAGATTTTCTTGTCAAGAATAGAATTCGTGCCACGGCGGGGATGTATCGAAAAGAACTGATCGCCCGCCATTGAAGCAACATCATCACTAAAGACCCCTGCAGCGTTTATCAGTACTTTAGGATACACCGTGCCTCGATTAGTGCTTACCGAAACAATGCGCTTGTTTTCCGTTTGCATCCCTAATACAGCAGTGTCAAGGCTGATCTGTGCGCCGTTTTGTACAGCGTTTTCAGCAGCTGCAATCGTGATATTGAAGGGACACACAGAAGCAGCCGTAGGAAAGTAGAGCGCAGCCACAACATCATCCTTTATACCCGGCTCCAACTGGCGCAACTCTTGTTTAAGCACGACCCTAACCCCCGGAACTTTGAGATATTTCCAATGAAACCAGGTGAGGTAGAGAAATGGTATAAGCAATGGGTTGGTAAAGCAGAGGTACTGGCCGCTTCGGACAAAGGGGACGCCGAGGTTGCGGGCAAAATCATCGTATATATTGTTTCCGAGCTTGTTGTAATGGTACTTGAGCGTTCCTGGTTTTAAGTCAATGCCGGGGTGTACCATACCATCATTTCTGCCTGATGCCTGCATTCCCACATCGTGTTCTTTTTCAACAAGCAACACCTTGAGCTTATAGCGTGTTAGTTCACGGGCAATGGCTGAACCGGTGATCCCCGCGCCAATGACCAGTACATCGGGTCTCAACCCTTCAAGCGCGGAATCGGTTACTGGCGGCAGATTCATTGGTGGGATGATTCCCTTGCTAAACGTGATTTTGTTTACGAGCCCGTGGTAGCGCCCTTTGAAGCCTCTTGTTGTTACCGCGATTCTCCCAGCCTTGACAATATCCTGCCACGTGTCGAGCGTACCTTTCAGTACAAGGCAAGCGTTTTCTTCAAAGGCCGCGACGTCTTGCTTAAAGTGCTTGCTTAGTTGTTGTGATAATCTTTTTCTATATGACACAAGATAAGTATAACACGGTTTGTATATTTTTGTTGCATTATTCGCGTAAGCATACTCATAATCTATATAGCGCCTTTGTGAGGGCCTTCACAGAGAACTCTGTTAGGGCCAAACAGGAAACTCTGTTTGGGCCAAACAGAGAACTCGGTGAAGGCTAGACAGGAAACTCTGTTTGGGCCTAACAGAGAACTCGGTGAAGGCTAGACAGGAAACTCTGTTTGGCCCAAACAGGAAACTCTGTTAGGGCCAAACAGGAAACTCTGTTAGGGCCAAACAGAGAACTCGGTGAAGGCTAGACAGGAAACTCTGTTTGGCCCTAACAGGAAACTCTGTTTGGGCCAAACAGGAAACTCTGTGAAGGCCAAACAGGAAACTCTGTTAGGGCCAAACAGAGAACTCGGTGAAGGCTAGACAGGAAACTCTGTTTGGGCCAAACAGGAAACTCTGTGAAGGCCAAACAGGAAACTCTGTGAAGGCCAAACAGAGTTCTCTGTGAAGGCTAGACAGAGAACTCTGTTAGGGCCAAACAGAGAACTCGGTGAAGGCTAGACAGAGTTCTCTGTGAAGGCCAAACAGGAAACTCTGTGAAGGCCAAACAGAGTTCTCTGTGAAGGCCAAACAGGAAACTCGGTGAAGGCTAGACAGAGAACTCGGTGAAGCGTGATGTCTGCTTAAAGTGTTTGCTTAGTTGTTATGATAATCTTTCTATAATATGATAATATGACACAAGATATGTATACAACGGTTTGTATATTTTTGTTGCATTATTCGCATAAGCCTGCTTATAATCTATATAGCACCTTTCCAGATACTGATAAACGGTAATGGGAAAGTGTAACACTATCTATTTGGAGGAAAGTATGAAGAAACTAGGATTTGGACTGCTTGCATTTTTTTCGGTAAGCATGGCGCTGTTCGCTTCGGGCGGACAGCAACAACAGGGCGGCACTTCAGGCAGCGGAGCTGTAACAATCACGGTTGAGATATTTGACCGGGGAACTGATGGCGGCAAAACTGATCCAGCAAATAACAAGTGGACTGCATGGATCAAGGAAAAAATCTTGAAAGATGAAAACATCATTGTCAACTTTGTGTCAGTTCCTCGGTGGACGGAGACAGAGGCGCTGATCAATCTGTTCGCTGCTGGTAATCCGCCTGATGTATGTTACACCTATTCTGGTGATAACATTCAGATGTGGGCTGATCAGGGAGGTGTGTATGATGTATCGCCCTATCTCAACACGGTACTGAAGGACCTTAATGCCTTTCTTGGGCCTGATACTGCTAGACAGGGGCATCGGCTCATTGAGCGGAACGTTGATCTTGGTTCAGGAAAGATTTATTCAATGCCTGCCAAGCGTATGAACATTGCTAACCAAAACCTTTTTATACGTAAGGACTGGCTGGACATTCTTGGACTCCCCGTGCCTCAGACAACTCAGCAATTCTGGGACGCGCTGGTGGCTTTCCGGGATAACCCAGCAAAGTTGGGCGTGAACCGCGTGATTCCTTACAGCATGGCAGCAGACCGCCCTGACGCGCTTGTCGGTATCATTATGGAAGCCTTTATCAACCCCAACCTGAGCGACAAAGAACGCTGGATCAGCACTGTGGTTGACCGCAACTTCTTGGTGGAAGGCTACAAGGAAGGCGTCCGTTTTGCGAATCGTATGTACAACGCTAACCTTATCGACAAGGACTGGCCCTTGTACAAGGATATGGATACTGGGCCCGCAGACCTTATCAAGAGCGGCGTTGTTGGCGCCTTCTGCTGGAACTGGGATGTGCCTTACCGCGAATCGTATAACTTACTTACTGACCTGCGGAAAAACGTGCCTAACGCTGATTATATTCCTGTGGACTGTATTCAAAGTTCCGATGGCAAAATCCACACGACTTCTTATGACATTGTGGGCCTGAGCTATTTCATTCCTGCGTCATCGAAGAACCCTGACGCGGCAATGCGCTACCTTAACTGGCTGACAAAGTATGATAACTATCACTTTATCCAGACTGGCCCCCTTGGCATTACTCATACCATTGGAAGCGATGGCGTAGTAAAGCTGGACCCATCGGCCACCGCTGATCCCACATGGATTATGAATAGCTCCCAGAATATCGACTATACCATAATGATGAACGGACTGTTCTTGGAAAGCGATGAAGCGAGTATCCGAGCCTTAGCCGCTGGTTATTCAGCGCCTGCGGATGTTATTCAAAATGCCTACAATGTTTCGCTTGCGAATTCGCGTCCGCCAGTGTTTGTCAAACCCACTTCCGCGTTGACTGTTGCTGGCCCGTTTGCCCAGACGCTTCAGGATAAGGGAAGGGTTATATTTACTCAATCGATCAACTGTCCGCCAGAGAGTTTTGACCGCATATACGACGCGGGCATTGCAGACTGGCTTGTTTCCGGCGCACAGGCAATTATAAATGAGCGCCGCGCCAAGTATCCCGAATAGAATCCCTTGCATAGTAACTGTGTCCAGCATACCGCCTCATGCGACGGTATACTGGACAATATCGACGCTATACAGTTTAACGTAGACAGTATACGGACAAGCCTTCCATAATATAAGAGGATGGGTTCAGGTTATAAGCAACTGAGTTCAGGCTTTGTCAAAGCTTATATCACCACACTTACCAGCCCGAGCCAAACGACATGATCAACGATATACCCAGGGAATTTAGGTAATGCCCATTAGCATACCAGGCGCCCTTGTATTTAATCTCAAAGCCCATGCCGAAATCATAATCTATCCAGTCACGCGACAGAGCCGGAATGTCCGCTGGCCGCGAAAGGCTCATCTGCGTGATCCGCCTGATAACTGACGAGCATGGTGGCGATCTCTGCGGGGTTAAAAGCCATATCCACCTCAAAGGGAACAGTGATGTTCCACGGGGAGTTATAGATAGTGCCTTCATCAGGGTTTGCGGTGTAGGTTCCGGCGTTAATCATCTTGATATTCTTGATGTCATAGACTCCGGCGAGAATAACACTGTGAAATGTGTAATCCATGCCGCCCTTCCGCTGTAGAAACTTGTCTCGCAGTATATCCAGAAACTGGATATAGATACGGTAATTACTCGACGCATCCACTTTGTCGCTCATAAGAACCACCTTTTTTCCTTCGCACATCTTTGTAATGTGCCTGCTCAAGGCTTCAAAAGTCAGCACTCCTGTATCAAGCCAGCTTTCCAGATACTGTACGTCATTGGCAACGGAACTGAACCTGAACGAGTTTTGAATAAGTCGCAAAAAGGTCTGGCAAAAATATGCTGTTGTCTGAAATGGCTCATCCCCTATGCCTTCAAAACTGATGCGGACGCAGATGTACTCATCAGCCAGGTCCCGGCACAGTGCGTGAGGGTCGTGGTCTTACCATACTGCCGTCCCCGATTGATGGTGAAATACTGGCGGCGGTCTACCATTGTCCATATCTGCCTGAAAACGTATGAAAATAATGCGGAAGCATCAGCTTACGGAAATTAAAGGAAAAAAGCTGCTGGGCGCAATAGCCAGTGGTGTAGTTTCCTCTGAAGTATGCGCTTATGCGCAAAAAAACGGTTTGTTTGTACTTGAACTGAACGGTGAGCAGGTGCTGCCGCTATCGATTGTTTACTTCTATCTCCGGTATCAACGTTAGGCGCTGCACAGTCCTTTTATCAATCTTTTTCAGAATTAAATCTCACCAATTTATTCCAATCGATATTACCGCTATCTTCACAAAATAGTTCTATAAATTCTTTCGTAAACCTGTTTATCATATGACAATATTTTGTCATATAATCATCATTACGTTCTTTTGCCTTATAACCGAGAGGCTCAATTATATCAGTATAAACATTTTCATTCCCGCCAATAAATTCCCAGAAAGCTTGTCCGCAATATTTGTAATATGAGCCTTTATCGGGCTTACTATCTTTTCCGTAACAACAGCCATTTACGCATACAATATTTAAATAAGAATTGCTTGTTCGTAAAGTCTTTTTCGCTGTATTGAAATTGTTTATCATTTTTTCAATTTGAGAACTATTACCCCAATTAGGGCCTGATTTTATTGAAACTATATACCGTCTGTTTTCATTGTCAAATTCCAAATCAATACCTTTTATCCCGGACTTCCATCCCGAATGAACTTTTTGATTAATAAATATTGCCAAACCCTCCAACCAGTCTCCAAACATTGTTTCTTCGCTGGATGAAATATATGCATTGAGCAATTCTTTCACTATAGAATCTGCGGTTTGCAAATATTTTGCCTTAAATAGATACGGATTCTTTTTTTGAAGAACTGCTTTTAGCTTTAGCTCTCCAATCTTTGAAATACGTTTTTCATGGAATACAGAAATATTCTGTTCAACATATTCGATAACACCATTGATTGATAAATTATTCATAAAATACCGCGTCCTTTTCAAATAGCTATAACTCGGCCTCTTTTAACGAGTTCTTCACAACATTATAATAATCCTCAACGATTTCTATACCAATGGAATTTCTTCTTAATTTTTGGGCCGCAAATATTGTCGTGCCGGAACCCATAAATGGATCCATTACCATATCATTTTCTTTGGTGAAAAGCCTAATAAACCAGCTGGGCAATTCTTCGGGAAAAGCCGCACTATGCTTTCTATTGCTACATTCAGTAGCTAAATGCAAAACATTCGTTGGATATGCCATTTCCCTGCCAATCCAATGAGAAATGTTTTTTCCAAAACCACTGCCAACTTTTGAAGTATCCCGTATTTTATCCGTTTCGCTTAATTTACGCAGCCGTGTTTTTGCCCAATCTCCCATCGGCACCATAACCGCTTCTTGGTACATATTAAACCGCTTTGTCTTATTAAATTGTAACAATCTTTCCCATGCATCTCTAAAACGATTAGGCCATTTCCCGGGATAACTATTCTTTTTATGCCATATAAATTCTTCTGTCCATAGCCAGCCTTGTTTTTTCATCTCCAATATTAGTTCAATAACATAAGTGCTTCTTTCACTATTCAATACCCGTTCTTTAATATTCAATACAAATGTTCCAGAAGGTTTTAATACACGCAGCAATTCTTGGCATATTGGCAAAAACCATTCAACATATTTATCCACTGAAATTCCCCCATAACTATCTTTTCTTTGATCAGCATAAGGCGGTGAGGTTACTATTAAATCAATGGTATCATCTTCTATATCTCGAAGAATAATACCCGCGTCTCCTTGATAAATGTTCGTCTGAATCTTCATTTTTTTAATATACTATGCCCATTATCGTATGTCAATGCCTTCCGCGGAGCATGGTAGGAAAGAGGATGCAAATCATGGGCAGCGGTAAACATAAAAGTATTCAAAGCCGCTTTGCGTCATCTGTATCGCACTATCGTAGTAGCTGCTCCAGGAAGGGACTTTGGCGAAGAATCCTGCTGGGGTGGCATCCAGATTGACTGAGGATATCACTCCTATCTTCATTCCCGATTCATGAGCATATTCGGCAATGGTCTTAAAGGACTTGGTTTTCCCTGTATCCATGCTGATGACGCTGCTTAGGGTTTTGCTCCCTGTGGCACTAGCTGTTACGACGGATGCGGACGCGGTGATAAATGAACTGGTGTTGTGGTGGTAGTAAGCCCGGCAACGGGGAACTGGGTAAAGCTGAGTTTGGCAATGCCGATTTCCTGTGAGGATCGCGCCGCAGTGTATATCCCGGCAGAGCTTATCGGGAATGTGTGCAAACATGTTTTCATGACGTGCAAACATGTTTTCATAGCGTGCAAACATGTTTTCATGGCCTGCAAACATGTTTTCATGACGTGCAAACATGTTTTCATGGCCTGCAAACATGTTTTCATGACGTGCAAACATGTTTTCATGGCCTGCAAACATGTTTTCATGACGTGCAAACATGTTTTCATAGCGTGCAAACATGTTTTCATAGCGTGCAAACATGTTTGCAACGAGTCGGTTTATCAGTATTACCATTTATATTATAATGAGAATGGTTTGTTTCTCAAGATGAATCGATCGTATGGAGTGTCAGACACCATACGGCGCTCGTTTTTCAACTGATGGATGGGGAAGGCGTAAAGTCAAGCACTCTGTTTTAGGGAAACGCTGATTAACTTGACGCTTCACCAACTATCAGAGCATCATCGTTTCTCTATCACTATTAGTACACCATGTTTACCACCGTTTTTATAGCTATCTTCTGTATAGCAGCATAAGCATATGGCCTGCCATACGCTCTTGAAACTGCCGCTTACTCATTCCGACAAAAAGAGCGCTGTACTCATCACCTTACCTACTGGTTGATACCAAACAAAAGATAGAGCACTATACAAGATAGAGCATAGTTCGACTTACACGAGGAGTCAAGAAACATATTTAACTTTCTGAGTGCGTGGAAAGGTGTTTGGCGCTATGCTGATGGGTATGGAAGGCTTCCCCCGCGCAAACCACATCCATCTGTTTATCATACAGGTCTGTTGGTACGCACTCAACGACCTGCATTTTCAGGCAAAACCCGATAGTGGCATACGTGAGTCCTTGTGCATCAAGCCCTGCGAAGAACCGGTCGTAGTAAGCCCGTCCATGCCCCAGGCGCTGGCCTTCGCGGTCAAAGACCATACCTGGTGCGATGATGAGTGCGGGAAAGTGTTTTTGGTCTAGGCAGTCTTCGGCTCGCGTGTTCAGCGGTTCCCGTATGTGATACGCGCCGTAATGCCAGGGGCCATCCGTATCATACACGCGAAAGAAACACAGGCTCCTTTGCGGAGTGTCTGACACCACGCGGGGAATAGCGTCCAGCGCTCCACATGGAGTGTCTGACACCATGCGGGAAGTGTCTGACACCACGCGGGGAGCAAAGACCCGCTTGCCGTCTGAGAGCGCGGCCTCAATCAAAGGGCCGGTGTTGATTTCGTCTGGCATGGAAAGAAAAAGCAGTACGGTCTCATACTGCTTCCAGAGTGCCAGCCTCTGTATACAAGATGCGCCTCTGAGACCTTCGTCATAAAACACGTCGGAGTGAAGCACGGCAAGCTGCTGTTTCATTTTTTTACGCATCTGCGATTTAGCTGTATCTATCATTCTTTACCTTGATGTCTATTCTCCATAGATTGTGTGTGTTGTGCTACTCGGCGTTTTTAAACCATTTTATGCGCTTTTCAAAAGGCAAAAGGCAGGGCGTTCCCCGCCTTTTAACGTTAGAACGCGATGTCGCTTTCTGTGCCATGAAATTCAGGAACTCCATGAAGATCCCACCTTGCTGGGTCTTCAAAATATGTTTGAAAGTCCGTAAGAATCCTGCACGCTTCGGCCTCTGTTGAAGCGAAGTACGCCCGTTCCTGGTAGGTTTTTTCTAACTCCCCTTCAAAGGCAAAGTCGCTAACCCTTGCATACTGCGGGAACTCCTGCTTAAAAGCCGAGAGTGCATAGCCCGGTAATTGCTTGGCGGGGTGCATCAGTTTGTACGCTTCCAGCTCCTCCACAGCGGCGTCAGCCTCGCCTACGCCGTCCTCGCCGAACCAATCCTTCTTGAGCTTACCGTCTTGAGTTTAGCGTACCACAGACGACTAGAAATGTAATCCATACCGCCTACTTCACGCAGAATATCTTCCCATGAGGCGTCGCCATTGTGCTTGCACGCCAGCAGATCAGCGTTGAACCTGGGCTGTCTGGCAGCGTTATGGGCAAAGGTTTGACCCTCAATACCATACAGAGCCAGCGTCATACCTTCTGGCATGTTAACATAATCAATATATCGAAATGCTGCGTCAAGGTCTTTACATGTGATGGGGAAGAAAATAACCTGGCTGCCAGAGCGTCCCATATTCTCAATCTGTACCAGAGGATTGCCATTTTTATCATTCATGGGGTCAATGGGGATCTAGTGCATTTCAGGGTGGCTGGTATACAATCCCGTCTGCTTAATAGCATTAATGTCCACGATGTACTGTGCTGCGAAGAACAGTGCTGTGCCATTGCCAACTTTCATATCCGCAAGGGTATCATTTATCCTGAAACATTCCTTCTAGTTTTCGGTCAATGAGTTGTACAGGTCATCATGAGTCTTGATGGCTTTTTCGTTGTCTATTTCACATGTAATAGGGAATCATACCGCCATGGAAAACCGTAGTAAAATAGAAGTTTATGTTAGCCCTCTACCCCCTCTGAAAGGGCTAATAATAGGAGCGGCGATGTATCCAGCTGTTGCTTATGGCTCTTAGGCAACGGCATACTACCTCTTTTCGTGGTAGGCATAGCTTTCTGAGCTATGCAAAGTAGTAATCGTAACGAATTTGGCGATGAAAAAAGCAGTTGGACAAGCGCCAGGGCATAAATATACTCACGCCAACCAAAAATGGAACGGTATAGCAGCATAAGAAGGTAGCCTGACATACCTTCTTCAAACCGCCACTTGCTCATTCCGACGAAAAGGAGCATTGTACTCATAAACACCTCCCTTACAGGTTGATACCAAACAAAAGGTAGAGCAACCAAGAAATAGTATATAATGAGATATAGCGTAGACCGACTTACACGAGGAGTCAACAAAAATATTTAACTTTTTGGATGCGTGGAAAGGTGTCTGATGCTATGCTGATGGGTGGAAGGCTTCCTCCTCGCAAGCCACATCAATCTGTTTATCATGCGAGTTTGTTGGCACGCGCTCAACTTCTACATAGATTGCGTGATCCGTGGCGCTCACTCTGTAACCGTAGCGACAAGTCGCGTTAAGTGTGTATAATGCGGGAAAACCTAATCGGAGAACAGAATGATCTATCAATATTGGAATGAACGGATGGAAACGCTTCCCCGCGCAGAACTGGAAGCGTATCAGCTTGAACAGCTTAAAAAGATAGTAGCTGTGGCCCTGAGAACGCCATTTTACCAAAAGCGTCTGGGCGAAGCGGGCATCCACGATGCGGATGACATCAGGAGCCTCGCGGATATCCGGCGCGTGCCTTTTACCACTAAGCATGACCTGCGCGACGGCTTCCCCTATGGCTTCCTCAGCGTGCCTAAAGACGAGGTGATTCGGCTCCACGCCTCAAGCGGAACCACCGGAACACCCACAACAATCTACTTTAATAAGGAAGATATTGCACGTTGGACAAACTTTGTGGCGCGTTCTATCTATGCCACAGGGTGTAACAAGACTGATGTGTTTCAGAATATGATTACCTATGGCCTTTTCACCGGTGGCTTAGGCTTTCACTTTGGCGGTGAAGCGGTCGGAATGCTCGTGATTCCGTCCGGCGCCGGAAACACCACGCGGCAGTTCAAGCTCATGCAGGATTTTGGGACGACTGTGGTTCATGCGACACCGAGTTTTCTGCTTCACGTTGAGGCAAAGATGCGGGAAGAGGGAGTTATGCGCGAGTCTCTGGCACTGAAACGAGCCTTTGCGGGTGCGGAGCCGTATTCCGAGGACACACGACGCCGTATTGAGGCCCTGCTCCACATTGATGTATATAACTCCTATGGGCTTTCCGAGATGAATGGCCCGGGCGTGGCCTTTGAGTGTCAGACAAAAGACGGTCTCCACATCTGGGAAGATGGCTACATCGCTGAAATTGTGAACCCGGACACGCTTGAGCCGGTCCCTGATGGCGAAGTCGGCGAACTCGTGCTTACCTGTCTGTGCCGTGAAGCGTCGCCCATATTGCGCTACCGTACCCGCGATTTGACCGGCTTCTACACTGAGCCGTGTTCTTGTGGCAGAACCCATCGTCGTCTGCGCCGTATCACTGGTCGCACCGATGATATGCTCATCATCAACGGTGTGAACCTCTTCCCCAGCCAGATCGAGGAAGTCATCATGTCGATCAAGGAGGTAGGCAATAACTACCTGATTGTGGTTGAGAAGGAAGGCGTATTGGACCGGCTCACCGTTAAGACTGAGGTTGGGCTGGGCATCTTTATGGACGACACCCGTCCACTTAACGCGCTTAAAGAAAGGATCCGCAAAACTTTGCAGTCCATGATCACGATTAACCCACGTGTTGAACTACACGAGAGCGGCAGTTTGCCAGTGTCCGAAGGAAAAGCCAAGCGGGTTCAGGATAATCGGCCAAAAGACGTATAGCGAGGCTGTTTCATGTAGTGCGTATTAGAAGTGCTGCCTCATGGTGGCTTTGTTATGGTGTCTGACACCACAAAGACCTTGGGACAAACCTCAAATAAGAAAGTTCAGTTTTCAAAACATACCGTAAACTCAACTTGGCCTGTTGCGCTAGGAAACATAGCGTTCTATAGTCATTCTATGTTCAACAGTATCCGGGGAATCATTACTGAAAAACTGGGCGACATCGTGCGTCTTGAGACTGGCGGCATTGAGTGGGATATTGCCATGCCTGCCACAGATGTAAATGCTCTGCCATCAGTGGATAAAGAGGGGCGAGTGTTCACCTGGCTCTCCCACAAGGAAAACGAGATGCGTCTCTTTGGCTTTGCCGACGAGATGCGGCGGAATACGTTTCTGGAACTGCTCAAGGTTGAGGGAATTGGCCCAAAAGGAGCGATCAGGATTATGGGGGGCATTGGACAAAAGGAACTGGAGCGCGCTTTGGAACAAGAAGACCTGGGACGGCTTGAGGCGGTTCCTGGGTTGGGCAAAAAGACCGCGCAGAAACTGCTCCTCACGCTCAGGGGAAAGCTGACCTTTGCCTCCACAATGCCGCAAGCCGCTACGCCCTATGCTGATCTTGTGGAAGCGCTTATCGGCATGGGCTATGATCGTCGCGCTGCCATAGATGCCCTTAGTAAAGCGGAAGCCGTGCTTCAAGTAGACCTCAGTGGCTCGGAAAAAGAAAAACGCCTCTTCAAGCAGGCGATTGTCTACCTGAGCAGCAGATAGAGGCGCGTAAGCATGACTATTGAACAAAAGACACGCATAGCTGAATTCCTCGACCTTGCCAGCGCCTATCTGTGCTCCGGCTATAAAAGCCAAACCATGACACATCAGTTCACCGATGACGAAAGTGCTGTGCCTGTGGTAGCAGAGCAAGCCGCGCCGCAAGCACCTCTGCTCGAAAGCCAGCCCAAAGCCATCGCTCAGCCCGATGAGCCTCACGTTACTGCTGGTAACGCCATTAGCATCAGTAACAACGTTGTTGCCGGTAATGGCGAGTCTAGCAGTAACGATGAGGCGGGTATAGGTACGCTTGAAGCTATAGCCGCGGATATCGCCACCTGTGCCGCCTGCCCCTTGCACGCGACCCGTACCAACGCTGTACCGGGCGAAGGCGTGTCCGCACCGCTTGTACTTGTTATTGGCGAAGGCCCAGGTGAAAACGAAGACAAGTCCGGCAGGCCCTTTGTGGGAGAAGCTGGCCAGCTCCTTGACAAAATGCTGGCATCCATCGACCTTTCGCGGGAAAAGAACTGCTTTATAGCCAATGTGGTAAAATGCCGCCCTCCACATAACCGCGACCCTTTCCCAGAAGAAATAGCGGCCTGTGCGCCCTTTCTCACGCGGCAAATCGCGCTTCTCAAGCCCCGCGTGATTCTCTGTGCCGGACGAGTCGCAACGCAAGCCATGGTCAAAACCACAAACAGCATCAAAAATCTTCACGGCCACTTTATCGAATGTGCTAAGATTCCCCTCTTCCCGATGTACCACCCTAGTGCCCTTCTGCATGACTCCAGCCTCAAGCGCCCTACATGGGACGACCTCAAAACCCTGCGCATCCGTCTTGAAAAGTTAGCGGCGTTCAAGATATAAGAAGTGGCCTTTTCTTCTAGCCTTAACAGGATTATAATCTCCTTTAGCCTGTCGATGTTCAGCAAAGGTAAGCTTGTACGCATAGTGTCTATAGTGTCTGACACCGTTAGCTGACATCATGTCATGGCTGGCAAGGTGCTAATGGAACACTTGCCGGGAAAAACAGCTTGCCGGTCACCAGCTCATCGATAAGCCCAACTATCCTCCGTAACTTGTGAAACAACCCACCAAACTCCCAGTCTTTCGCATCTGCTACCAAATGCGCTTTCACCGGATTGTTATCGATATACTCGGATACCTGCTTAAACTGGCGTTCATCTCGAATAATCCTTGAGAAAAAACGTTCTCCCCACAAATGACCATGAATATGGTGCATTTTGTTCCACTTTTTCGCAAAGTTACCTTTTATCCACTGCATAATCTGGGATAAAGAGACACCTTTGCCCGGTTTTATGAGAAAATGGATATGGTTATCCATAATCGTGAAGTTCCAAAGCTCAAAATGGAACTTCTTTTTTGCTTTTTCGACGAAGTCCAGAAACATTTGTTTGAACTCCGCTTCGTGGAGAGCCATCGCGTCATGATCGATTTTGGACGTGACGTGGTAGGTGGCGTTCTCTATTAAGATTCTTAGTCCTCTCATACCCTCTATATGGAACTAGATGACGATTTTGCTTTAATAGTGTTTCAAGTGTCAGACACTTTATGACACTTAGGTGTCAGACACCCAAGT
>JAIRYV010000028.1 GCA_031267685.1 Treponema sp. | reverse complement strand
CAGGCTGCTGAACTGGAACTGGAGACTATAAAAGCCCTTATCTAAGCATGGTATCTGGGTGTCTCTATGGAGACCGGCTAGTATCCTGACCAGTATGAATGTGTGGTTTTACTTCTTGGTCCGATACTGTATCGTACATAGAAAGGCGGAACTATCGAGAAATTGGAACGTATAGCCCGGTTTCACACCTGCTCTGGATGCGTGTACATCCAGCGTGTCTGGATACTATAGGTATGGGATGATAAAACAAACGTCGCATTGGAACATAAAATAGGTATGAGGTAATAAAAAATGAGAGTGCTGATTAAAACGGTAAAGCGCGGGTTGTCTTTGCGCTTAATCGCTCTCATCCTTATCGCGCTCTTTTCGCTCAGCCAGGGACATGCGCTCGACTTCACAGACCCGCTTCCTCCTGATGAACTTGCGGGGTCAATCGTGTCGGCAATGAGCGATGAGGAGGCGCTGGCGCAAACCTTCATGCTCGGCTGGATCGGAACAGAGCCATCGCCGTTGATTCTGGAATGGGTACGAGAACGGCGAGTCGGCGGGGTTAAGGTGTTCGGCTGGAATACTGGCGATACGCTGGTGTTAGCGAAAAGCATTGGCGATATGCAAAACACAGCGCTGGACGACCGTGCCGGCAAAGCTGGCGGTGGCTTTCATATACCGCTTTTGGTTGCAACAGATCAGGAAGGCGGCTGGATACGGCACATCAAGGGGCTGACGAGTGAGACACCGGGTAATATGGCGATTGGAGCATCAGGCAGACCAGCTGACGCCTATTGGTCGGGCTATTATATCGGTCGGGAACTGAAGGCGCTCGGCATTAACATGAACTTCGCACCAGATGTCGATGTGTATACCAACCGTGATTCGGTCATTATTGGACCACGTTCGTTTGGCGCTGATCCAACAATGGTTGCGGTACTGGGGACCGCGTTTGTAAAGGGACAGAGCGCTGCTGGCATCATTGCTACGGCGAAGCATTATCCAGGGCATGGGGACACGCAGCTGGATTCGCATGGGATACTGCCGCGCATTGACGTGCCGTTTGAAACGTTGTGGGAACGAGAGCTACTGCCGTATCGGTTTCTGGTGCAAAACGGCTTGCCAGCGGTGATGAGCGGACATCTCGCATTTCCTAAGACCCAAGCTGGTGAAGGCGCTGCATCGCTGTCTCCGTGGTTTCTTGGAGAGGTCTTGAGGGAACGTATTGGCTTTGACGGGGTGGTAATCACCGACGACCTGATGATGATCGGGGCGCTGTCAGGCATGGGTAGTCTCGCTCAGGCCGCAAAACAAGCGCTCATGGCTGGTAACGATATTCTCATGTTTTCATCAACGCCTTTGTTAAACGCATCGGTCTGGACAACGCTATTAACGGCAATGAAGAACGAAGCTGCGTTTCAAGCGCGGGTGCGGGACGCGGCGCAACGGGTACTTGCCTTGAAACTGCGCTACATGAGGGGCGAAAACGCGGTGCCAGTAGTGCCAGACATAGCCCGTGTTAAGGAACAGGTGCCAGACACCGAAGGTGGGGCGTTCTTCCTTGACCTCGCGGCGCGGAGTGTTACGCTTGTGAAGGGAGACCTGCCGCTCAGTCCCACAAGTGCTGGTCAGGTACTGCTGGTTGGCGAGTATGGCGAGTTTCTCCGCGCTGGCCGTCGCGCCTACCCTAACGCGCTTAGTTGTCGCTACAACGGCCTGTCGGGTTCGCTTATACGCGCCTCTGACACCATCATTTTCTGTCTTGCCGACGCGGAGGGCTTGCCCTATCTGGGAAGCCTCCGTGCTTCTGGCAAGCGCGTAATCGTGTTTTCAGTGCTGAGTCCGGTGTATCTTGACGCGGTTCCTTGGGTTGACGGGGCTATCGCGGTGTACAGTTATGCGCCGGTGTCGTTTACCGCTGGGTTTTCGGCCTTATTGGGACGGATTCCGGCTGAGGGACGCCTGCCCTTCCCCCTTGACGCGCCCCGCTGGACGGTCCCGTGATGGCTGGCAAGTGCAATGGTTGGCATAAAACAGCTTATAATGCGTCGCTCCGTGCTTTCTTGCAAGAACGAGAGGCATATTGCGTTTCCGCCTGCGCCCGCATTATGAAGCGCAACTGGCTTCTGGATGATATGTGGGCGTTCTACGAGCGTGGCGCGATTGCTGCTCTGTTCTTCCATAGTCAGCGTTCTCTTTTCCCCATCTTTGACAGGCATGAGAACCTTTCCGTACCCCTTTTTATGGAACACTTTGTCAGAAGGACAGCCATCCACGCGAGTCAAGGACTGGGTGTTGATGTGGATATTTTACAGAACTTCATGGGCTGTTTTGGTATCCAGCCACGGCAAATCATTGATTATGACCTAATGACCCTTGATGGGATGCCCACTATGCCCAACGCGGTGCAACCCTGGCTCATACTGCGTCGCCCGGTTGCCGAGGACATGGACCGGCTCTATCGGCTACAGGCCGCGTATGAACAGGAGGAAGTGCTTCCCCTTGGCGTGGAGTTCAGCCCAGCCGCGTGCCGTCAGACTCTGGAACACATTGTGACGCATGAGAAAATCATCATTGCGTGCATAGGTTCCCGGATTGTGGGCAAGATTAACACCACAGCTGCGTCTTTTTCCCGCTATCAGATAGGCGGCGTTTTTGTGCATCCTGATTACCGGCATCAAGGTATTGCCTCCCGTATGGCGGCAGTGTTTAGTCAGGTCCTCTGCGCGGAAGGGAAAGAACTCACGCTTTTTGTGAAGAAACGCAATGCCATTGCCCGTACTGTCTACGAGCGTATCGGGTTCCGCGCTATGGACGATTACCGTATCAACTATTATTAAGCGCGCCAGCCCCCTTGTCTACTCGCTGTTTGTCCGCTATACTTTTCTCAAATGAACAGGTCGCCGCGTTTGTCTCTTGCCCTCCGCTCTGTGTCTCTACTCGTGATTCTCTATCAGTTCAGACTACTTGCCGGGGACTTAGCTGACACGCCGATCTTTGCCGTGAGCCTTGTCTGCGCGTTTCTGTCTTCGTACATCCTTGCCATAAAACAGGTGCGGCGCTTTCAGGCGCTCTGTATCCTTGGTGTGGCTCCCTATCTGGCGCGTTTCTTCATTGCAGTCCCTGGTATGCTCACACCCGGAATCGCGGTTACGCTTGATTCGCTCCTGCTGCACCTTGATCGGAATAACTTTGTATCGCTCGTGCCGTTTTACTGGGCTGCGTTCTCTACCTACTTTGCGGTATTGTCGCGCTCCTTTCTCCGCGCTGATATTGTGGCCGCTGATGCGCTCCTTATCACGCTGTTCAGCATTGCCAATACCACGGACATAAGCATATATCGTTGGCCCGCACTTATGATTGCCTTGTTTATTGGGGTGATCTTGCTCCAGTTGATTGCGTTCATCCTCTCACTGCCGCCAGAGACCCGGCTGCGCGGGCGCGAGGCAGTGGGCGCAGGCGCAACCCTGCTCGCGTTAGTGCTTATAGGCGGTGCGTTGTTTCTAGGCCCATCGCAGGAACAGGCTCTGGATAAAGGGGGCGGGCTGCTGGAGCCAAAACTCTTTGACTTTGACTTCTCACAGGTACTCAAGCTAGAACCTGAAATCAGCATGGATGATGACATGGTACTCATCATAAAAAAGGATAGTGATGATAGACATACCCTGACCCGGCGCTATGTGCTTTCAAGTTACAACGGGAAACAGAGCTTTTCCAGAACAGAAGCTGATGAGCGGACGCATCCTCAGCGGCTTCCCCGGCGGACAACACGGGTAGATGCCGAAGAACGTGAAGCAGTTCGAGTAACAAATCAGGAATACTACATCGTGAACTTTGACTCGTCGGCCTTCATTGGTATGAACACACCGACGCTCATCACGCCTTTTGAGACATGGGATGCTTCCTCGTTCAGTTCAGCATACGCGGTGCAGAGTAACACAAGTGTAGTGGAACGCGCTAAACTGATTGACGCCGCGCAAGGCGCGTTAAGCGCGGAAACCTTTGGCATGAGTACAGAAGATTATGCTGTGTATACTGAATATGGGAATGATGAACGGATCGCCACGCTCGCACGGGAACTGGTCGGCGATACGCAGAACTACTGGCGAAAGATTCAGATTGTGTTTGGGTATCTCAAGTATGGGGATTACCGCTACAGTCTCAAGCCGGGCATTGCGCCAGACGAGGATCAGCTTGGCTTCTTCCTGTTTCAATCAAAAAAGGGTTATTGTTCCTACTACGCCTCTGCGTTTACCCTGCTTCTGCGCTCACTGGGGATTCCGTCCCGACTCGTGGCTGGCTTTCTTATTGATCCGAGTTCAGGAGTCTTTGATTACTATCCGGTACGCGCTAATATGGCGCACGCCTGGGTTGAGGTGTACTTTCCTAGATATGGCTGGATTGAGTATGACCCCACGACTACTATACTGGCCGAAGGTGAAGAATTCGGCTTTCCGTCTGATATATCGTCAGAACTGGAACGGCTTTTGAAGGAAATTCTGGATAACCGCGACCAGCTTGTGCTGAAAGAAGGCGTGGAAGAGGATGAGGGAAACCGTTTGCTTTTAGAACTGGGGAAACGTACCCTTCACGCACTCAAGCAATACTGGCCGGTTCTGCTTATACTTGCATTGAGCTTTGTGTTTGCGCTTATGCGTAGTGCTTATTGGTTTGCGGCGCAGTTTTTATCACCGCAGAACCCGCGCCAACGGGCGCTCTGGCTCTGGGCGCACATCAAACAGCGGCTCAGGCTTGCTGCTTATAAAAAACCAGCGCGTGTTGCTGAATCTGAATGGGCGCGCAACATAGACCTGCGTATTGCGCGTGTCTATTCCCTTTGTCAACATGCCGCTGCCGCTCGCTATGCTCCGTTCTACAGCGCTGATGATTACGCGAGCATGAAAGCAGACTATCTGCTTTTTACGCGGGACTATGCCCGCTGTGTCTCACGCGGCAGACGCGCTCTGGCCTTACTCTGTCCGCCTCTGGCACTCTTACTCAAGAACGAAAACGTAGGAAGGGCGTTGGCGCTGCTTGTCCTGTTTGTCGCGCTTTCTGGGGATATAACGCAAGCGCAGGACATTGACAGCAGCCCTGCTGACACGCTCTATCAAAGTGCGATTCAAGCCCAACGTTCAGAGCTTTGGGAACGCGCCATCGCACTTTACGAGGAGGGCGCCCGCCTCTATTCAATTGATCCGCGTTTCTCCCGATCTCTGGGCAATCTCTACTATGAGCGTCGCTTGTATGGCCTTGCATGGGAACAGTACCTGAAGGTTGAGGAGCTTCGTCCCCTTGACGTTAGCCTGCTCTACCGTATGTCCCGCACTGCTGCGTATCTCAATGATGACACGGTTTCAGCTCAGTACCTTGAGCGTCTACTCGATATTTCCCCTGATAACCGCGATGCCATTGGGAACTTGGGCTGGATGTACTACAAGCTGCA
The DNA here is from genome assembly GCA_031267685.1 of Treponema sp. Classification (GTDB taxonomy): domain Bacteria; phylum Spirochaetota; class Spirochaetia; order Treponematales; family Breznakiellaceae; genus JAIRMT01. Next base: position 1,488 of record JAIRYV010000028.1, on the reverse strand, counting down.
CCGACTTGAGGAAGGCGAGCGTCTGATACGAAATGCACTGGAGCGTTTCGGCCCTGACGCAGACTTTTCCATGACACTTGGAACCCTGTACTCGGAGATGTTCCGGTATGAGGATGGAAAACAGGGTTATCTTGACGCCATAGCTGCTGCAGAAGCTATGGAGGACCGGCTCTTTCTTTCAGTGGCGTACTATAACCTTTCGATTCTAGAAACGCGCTTCTACCAGTTTGACCTGGCTTTTGACGCGAGTACCGCCTCGCTTGAGGCGCAGAATCGGGCCTCTGGGCGGCTTTCGCGTGGAGAGCTTTTTCAGCGACGGCTTGAGTTTGCGCGGGTTTTTGGTGAGTATCAAGTAGCTTATGAGCTTGACACTTCCCCGCTTTCCAAGATTAACCTTGCGCAATCCTACCAGATTGCGGGACGGCTTGAGGAAGCGCGAGTCTATGCGGAAAACTGCCTACGTGTCAACGACCTTTCATGGATGCTCAACTATGGCACTGACCCGATCCGTTATAAGCGAGACATTTACAAGATTCTTTACAAGACATATGAGGGTCTTGAGAAAGCCGAGTCATTTAAGCAAGGTGGTTTCAAGGGCTTGTTCAAGCAGCTTGAGTACCGGTTTAAGGCGGAAGAGAACAGACAGCTTTTCAGGAAATACAGCCTGCTTTCAGCCAATGCGTATAGTCTCTATTCAGGCGGAGAGCTGAGTCCGGACGCGCTTTGCCTGTACAGCGATGCGTTTGAGGCTTATCCGAGACGCGCTCTTAGCTATTTACAAGAAGCGCGTTCCCTTGAGACTCCGCTTATACCAGACGCAGCTCCGAGCTACGACTTTGAAATAGGCCGACTGCTACAGGACAAACAGCTCATTGCTGAGAGCATTGCCGCTTTAGACCCGATCTGGGAGCGCGACGTAATCGCCGATGCCTACACTGAGCTTGCAAAACTGCCCGGCTCGCGCAGCTCACGCAACGACGCCATTGAGCGTCTCTTTGCTCTGAACGCTGGTGCGTTACGTCAGGCTGGCCTCAGTCTGCCCGTGTCTCTGTTTATTGACAACGCCGATACCCGTGCTAGAGGCAGCCTGCAAAACGCTCTGAAAGCTGCGGGCCTGGTGCCAACAGAGAACGCCCGTTTCCGTCTGACACTCACCATCAACCCTGGTTCTATTGACTGCGTTTTGTACGATAGCAATCGCGGCACAGTTCTCCTTAACCGTTCCATCCCCATCAATTCTCTGTCCAGCAAGGACTCAAGCGTGTTTGCGCAAACCCTGTCTGAACAAGTCTTCTCCTGAGTCTGAGGCGTTCATGCGGCGCCAAAGTCTAGCCCTTGTCAGGAGGCTTCTTCTGTAGTAGGGTGATGATAGGAGAGAAATGATGGAAAGTATATCTTTTGAAGATATCAAACAGATACTGCGTGAGGTTGCCGAGTCGCAGAAGGAGACTGATCTCAAGTTTAAGGAACTCTTTGAGGCACAGAAGG
>JAIRYV010000044.1 GCA_031267685.1 Treponema sp. | reverse complement strand
CCAATGACAAGGAAAACAAGGGCTACCGGATATGGCGCTCGGTCATTGCCCCCGGCGAAACGCCCCCTACGGACCCTGAGGAGCTCCGCAAATCCTTCTACACCCAGCGGCGCAAGGACTTGATCGAATTCGACATTGGGGACAGCGGGAAGACGGCGTATATTGCCGTGCAGGTGGAGAACGACGGGAAGAAGGGGCCCTGGGGGCCGTTGGTTCAAGCGCTTATTCCGTAAGATTAAGGAGGTGATATTAGGAAGAAAAAACGAACGGGAATACAGATATAGGTACGCCTATTGATGCGTACAAAGGTTATGTGCAATAAACCCGAAATTTTTCGAAAATAGGGGTAGGGTGACATCCGTGCCATCGAAGCCTGGTAAAAATTTTCTGGAAAATAAAGGTCTAATGCAAATCAAAAACATAACTCTTAAAAATTTTATGCCAAATTAAGGAGAAGAAAATGGCAAACAAAATTCTTTGGAAACTGCCACTTATGGCAGTCGTGGTTGGCCTTGCGCTTTCGAGCGTGGGTTGTGCGTCATTAGGCTTGGGAAAATTGTTCTCGTTCTATCAAGGTGCGGAAACGGAACAATCAAAAATTTTTCTTGATGGCGCTAATGACATACTCACCCAAAACCAAGATGGTTATCCCGCGCTTCAATTTAAAGCGTTATTTGAGAGGAAATTCCCCGGTGTAACATGGAATGGCAATAATGCTGATTCTTTTCAGTTCACTTATGAGGAAAGGAAGTACACTATGAGTGTTAGTAACATACCACGGCAACAAGGAAACACAAACTACTTCTATTGGGTAGCAGCTGCAAGGTGCAAGGATATGACGCCGCCCGCGAACTAAGTAGTGAAGTTTCGCCCATGCGACAGTGTGGGCGGAATTTATAATTTTTTCGGGGGGAACGCAGAGGTGCCAGGCGCCGAATTTCCGGATAAAAATGTATCGGGAAACAGCGCCGGAAGAAACACCTCCCGCCGGCCCTAAGGAGCGCAAAGGCGCCGGGCATCAATAATGCAAAAGACACCCAACACCAATCGGGGCCATGCGCAAGCGCAAGACCCCGCATTTTTTGGAGGCAGCTTATGGGAGCGCAAGGGTGCCAGGCACAGGCGCCGAATTTCTGCTGTGGCTTAGGGTCCGTGGCTAAATTCAGGACTTCGTCTATCAGGCAGGCAAACCCGCTAAGAGGCGCGTTTTTGTTGTATGGATAGTTTAAAGCCAAGATTATCAAGGACTTTCACCACCGTTAAAAAATAGGGATTTCCATCCGGTGAAAAGGCGCGGTACAAACCGGCCCGGTCCATGTTTAATTCTCTGGCAAGTTGGGCCATTCCTTTTGAACGGGCAATATCCCCTATTACCGAAAGCAGAAATTCGGGGTCCTTTTCTTACTGCGGACTATTGACCCTGGGGATGTAATTACGGACGAATGCCCGAGGCGGGGAGCGGGAAGAATTGTACGGACTGGACGAAGCGCTCTGACGGCCACAAAAAAGCGGCATGAAATGCTACAGCGGGTATTTTTGGGTTTTTTTACGATTTTGAGCAGATATATTGCATAAATTTTTTATGCTAACTATACTACTGCCATGCTTTTGACAAAGGCTGGCATAAACAGGCTATACGCCTCACCTTCTCTGGAGTTTGCCAAAGGCAAACTCCAAGGGACTTGCGCAGCAAGTCCCGGCTCCCGGCTCCCGGCTCCCGGCTCCCGGCTCCCGGCTCCCGGCTCCCGGCTCCCGGCTCCCGGCTCAAATTATGCTTTAGAAAAAACACAGCGTGTCAAGTACCCAGCGCTTAATTCTCCACTTTCTTATGAAGACAAACCGCAGTTTTGCCTAAGTTCCCTCAAAGTATGTCAAATCTACTCATTCAGGTACGTCTATAACTCGGCAAGTGTACTAGACGACCAAACCGTTTCAGCTAACGACTCGTTAGTTATAACTTTTAGGTCATTAGTTATAACTAACGACTCATTAGTTATAACTTACAGGTCATTAGTTATAACTTTTAGACCATTAGTTATAACACATAAAGGAGAAAGATATGGTAACGAGCAGTGATTGGGTACCGAGTACCCGGACTGAGGTACTGGCAATGTGCAGGAAATGGCTCCTGTACATAATCCAGACCTTGCGAACCGTCTGGGGCATACCCGAGGCGGAGTTTACGGAACTGGGGAACCTCTTTACGACGGCGGAAACCCTGCTACAGAAGGCACAGGACGAGTCGGAGCGAACCCATGTAATCACGGTGGAGTGCCAGGCCGCTTTCAAAGCCCTGATCGCGAAGATGCGGTTCTTTCGAGACCGGTACTTCAAGATTCCGCCCCTCACCGAAGGGGACTGGGCTGCTCTGGACTTCAGGCAGAAAGACCCGCATCCCACGCCGGTTCCAGACCCTGACGGCGTGCCTGCGGCGTCCCTCAGCTATCCCGGCGCCCCTCACGCGCTGACGGCCCATTTGGGGCCGCTGGCGGGGACGCGGGATCTCGACCCGAAGAGCGACTACGGCTACGCGATCTACGTGGGCATTATGCCTCCAGGCGGAGCCACGCTGGAACAGGCCGCGTCGGACAAGCACTACCTGATGAAGCCTCCGGCTGACGGCAAGGGTCTCGCGCACCTCCGCTTTACACGACGGCGGAAGGAGAAGCTCCTTTTCGACGCGGAGGATGGAGGTATGACGGTCTACGTCTGCTGCCGGTACGAGAACCAGAAAGGCAAGACTGGGCAGTGGGGGCCGGTGGTTTCGGCAGTCATTCCGTGATTACTGGCGCGCTTATTCCGTCTTGTATGCGTTATACGATACGGATGTCGTGTTACATCTATATAAGTGCAATAACACGGCATAGGCGTCGTATTTCGTACATGGAGCGGGGATTGGCGATATGAGTGTCGTATGTAAGGAGTTATGTGCCATTTTTTCTGAAGTTTTTCGGAAATAAATGGAAGCGGCGGCATCTATGCCGCCGCATAAACGGGAATGTTTTGGAGGTTATTATGGCAAATGTGGTTTTGAGGTTAGGCTATAGGACGATTAAGCAAATCCTCAAAAAATTTAATCAAATACCTTGTGGTGTAATGATGTTTTTGAGTAAAGATCGCCCAAATTTTGTCTTTGAATATGAATATATAAGAGTTTCTTCACTGGAACTTATGGCCAATGAAATTTATGACAAAAATATTGGCGGCAGTGTTGCAGAATTGGGTGTTTACCGAGGTGATTTTGCAAAAATTATAAATGTGGCATTTCCAGACAGAAAACTATATCTGTTTGATACATTTGAAGGTTTTGACAAGAGAGATATAAATGTGGAATTAAAAAATAATTATTCCACAGGTAAACAGGATTTTTCAAAAACCAATGTTGAACTGGTTTTAAACAAAATGAAAAATAGGCAAAACTGTATAGTAAGAAAAGGATTTTTCCCGGAAACAGCGGAAGGAATAGGTGATACTTTTTCATTTGTGAGTATAGACTGTGACTTATATGAACCAATGAAAAAAGGACTGTATTTCTTTTATGAAAGGTTGAATAATGGCGGATATATAATGCTCCACGATTATAATAATAAAGGGTATAATGGAGTAAAAGCCGCATTAAGGGAATTTTCCAAAGAGAAAAAAGTTCCATATTTTCCAGTTTGCGATGTATGTGGCAGTGCTGTAATAATGAAATTATAAACGAAACTGAAAATGGTACATAAGCCGCATGGACGCAAGCGGCTTATGTACCATTTTCTGAAATTTATTGGAAAAAGAGTTCACTAAATAAACGTTTTGGAAACTATCATGAATATTTTAAGAAAAATACAAAAAGGCTTTTTGCTTTTGATAAAATTGGATTTTATAGAATGTATCAAATTAAATTTATTTAAAAAATATGAAGGATGGTTTTTGCCTTTTCGAGGTGGATATTATGATATACATAAAACAGCAATAATTATAATTAATAAAAATGCCAGTTTTTCTTTTAACCGTAAAAAAGGAAAAGATCCTTTTCAGGGACATTTTGTTATGGAAGAAGGTGCCAAATTAATTGTAAATGGTCATTTTTCAATAGAGTCTGGTGGAAGAGTTTTAATTTGTAAAAACGCTGCTCTTGAACTTGATTCTGGCTATATAGGTAACAATGTTTTTATAGTATGCAAAAAGAATATTAAAATAGGTAATGGGGCAACAATATCGCATAATTTAGTTTTGCGAGATAACGATGCTCATGAAATAATAGATGAAAATTATATTTCTATAAAATCAATAGAAATAGGAGACCATGTGTGGATAGGAACAAATGTTACCATACTAAAAGGTGTAAAGATAGGCAATGGGGCAGTAATTGGGGCAAATTCTTTAGTGAATAAAAGTATTCCTGAAAAAACAATAGCGGCTGGTAATCCTGCAAAAATAAAAAAAGAAAATATTCGATGGAAATAAAAAATAATTGTAGCAGAAAAAACAGCGTTTAATTGGAAAAATGGCACAAAAATATTTTGGAGGTTGTATGCGGATTACGTTAAAGAAAATAATTAAGGCATTTGTACCTTATATCCAGCAGCAGAGCAGCCTTCTTCATCGCAAACGAAGTGTGGCTGAAAAGCGGGGAAGGGGCGATGTTTACCCGCGCCGCTTCTCAGCCATCAACACCGGCGGAGAAGCTGGAACGCATGACAGCGGTTTTTAACGAGCTATACCCGGAGTTTCAGGACTATATCCTCAACCAGATCGATCAACTTATCGTGTTGCAGGACTTGAAGCGGGAGCAGTGAGCTTGGCGAGTTTCCAGCGCAGCAAAAATGCTGAGTAAACCAAGCGTGAAACAACGCTGAACGCGCAGAGTGATAAAAATCATCTCTGCGCACTCCATACACTCCGCACGTTCAGCGCTTAATCAGTGGTTCTCAGACTAGCTACGCCCACTTGATGAGTCCGGGCCGGAAGGGATGCACCAGCGACTTGTGCGTGGGGAGAATACGCACTGTATGCCCCTGCATCCCAGTGTCTACACACTCGACCCGCACCTGATAGCGAAAGAGCGTTCCCTCATGACCGATGTCTTTCATCTGGGATTTGCGGGCATGTGCAATCGTGGTGTTCTGGTTCGAGACCGTGCCATGGTACAGTTCAACAAGCAGATCGTTTGGCGAAAGTGACCCGAGATCAATCTGCGCAACAACAGTGAACGAATCACCCCGCTGCATAACCGGTCTGGCGTTGGATTCCACTGATACGATCCTGATGCCGTTCCACCCTGCATTGAGTTTGGCAAGGTACGCGGCAAGGGACCTTGACTCAGCATAATTATCCTTGGCGAGCCGGCGGTAATTTTTCAGGGCTGGCGCGTAGAACTGGTTGTAGTAATCCATGAGCATACGATGACAGGACATGGACTGACCAATTGAACGCATGGAATTCTTCATACGGCGAATCCACTCACGCGGCAGGCCGTCCCGTCCACGTTGGTAGAACAGAGGGATGATGTCCCGTTCTAGCAGGTCGTAAAGTGCCTTGCTTTCAACTTCGTCTTGGAGGTTCATGTCCTCATATTGCTCGCCCATGCCAATGGCCCAGCCGACCTCCGATGTGTAGGCTTCGTCCCACCAGCCGTCGAGGACAGAACAGTTTAGAACGCCGTTCATGGCTGCCTTCATACCGCTTGTTCCAGACGCCTCAAGAGGACGACGCGGCGTGTTAAGCCAAACGTCAGCACCACTGGTGAGATAACGCGCCACAGTCATATCATAGTTTTCGATAAACACGATGCGGTTGGTAACATCGTACTTCTCCGCAAAGTGGATGATCTCACGAATCAGTTCCTTGCCGGGCATATCCATTGGATGAGCCTTGCCAGCAAAGATAAGCTGGACAGGCCGCTCGCTGTCGCGTACCAGACGTAAGAGGCGTTCCGGGTCGCGCAGGAGCAGGTTGCCGCGTTTGTAGGTGGCAAAACGCCGGGCAAAGACAAGTGTAAGCGCGTAAGGCGAAAGCGCGTCCTCAGCCCGCTGAAGCTGCCGCTCACTCGCGCCAGTGCGTATCACATACTGCTTGATACGTTCACGCGCAAACGCGACCATGCGTTCACGCCGACGCTCATGAGTGCGCCACAGTTCCTCGTCTGAGATACGATCTATGCGGTTCCAGATGCTGATGTCCGTTGGCTCATCCTCAAAACGAGGGCCAAAGTAACGATCCAGCAGGTCGAGCATACCGCGGAAAACCCACGTGCGAGGATGTACGCCATTGGTAACATGGCCTATGGGAACCTCTTCAAGGGGCAATCCGGGCCACAGTCCCTTCCACATATTGCGGGAAACCACCCCATGCAAACGAGCAACGCCATTGGCATAGGCGGACATTTTCAGAGCCAGCACTGTCATGCAGTACGATTCATGGTCATCGTGGGGATTGACACGACCAAGCGCCAGGAAGTCGTACCATGAAATACCCAGAATATCGGTCCATGAACGGAAGTATTTCTCCATCAGTCCAATGTCAAAGCGCTCATTGCCCGCTGGAACTGGCGTATGAGTGGTGAAGATGTTGGTAGGCCAGAGCGTCTCTTTTGCCTCATCAAAGGTAAAGCCCTTCTCCTGCATGATTTCGCGGATTCGCTCCAACCCCAAAAACGCGGAATGACCTTCATTCATGTGTGTTACCGCTGGATTGATACCCAGCAGGCGAAGCGCCCGAATACCGCCGACACCCAACAGTATCTCCTGCCGGATGCGGGTTTCTTTATCACCGCCATAGAGCGAGGCCGTGATGTTGCGTAAGTCGCCCTGGTTTTCATCAATGTTGGTATCGAGAAGGTAGAGGGAAGTGCGTCCGACCTTGACTTCCCATATCTGGGCAACAACGACCACGCCAGCCAGTTCAACCGAAATCTTGAGTGGCGCGCCATTACGGTTGGTCTTCCGCTCAACCGGCATGTTGTACCAGTCGTTTTCAGGGTAACGCTCCTGCTGGAACCCATCCGCGTTAAGGGCTTGCTTGAAGTAGCCTTGCCGGTACAGCAAGCCTACGCCCACAAGAGGCAGGCCCATATCAGAAGAAGTCTTCATGTGATCCCCGGACAAGATTCCTAAGCCGCCTGAATAGATAGGAAGAGAAACATCAATGCCATACTCCATAGAAAAGTAGGCGATCACCTCTTTCTTTGAACTGTGGTACCAAGTCTCACCCTTTTTATACTTGAGGAAACGCTCGTACACTTCCTTCATTGCTGCAAGGTAGGAATCGTCCTTGGACATTCTGGCGAGTCGTTCCTGACTGGCCATAGCCAGGGTCCGTACCGGGCTTTGTTCAGCCTGAAGCCAGGCATCGTAATCCAGGCGAATGAAGAGCTGGATTGCGTCAAAGTTCCATGAAAGCCAAAGATTACGAGCAATTTCCTCCAGAGGCTTCAAAGACGGCGGAAGTTTCGGCTTAACCGTGTAAGTAGATAGGTACATATTACACTCCATATTAGATAAAGTAACTATATCATGCTGCTTTTATCGGAAAGAAACAAGGACATTTCAGCTATTATGCACTTTTTGCTATCTTGATGAAGAAGAGTCGCGTCGCTACACTGAATACGGAGTTTGTATCATGGCAACAACGAAAACTATCTGTTGTGTTGAAACCGGCGCTCTGCCCAGTGCATGGACACAGGAAACTGGGGCGTTTCCGGTTGATATTCACGCGACGCTGAATGTAACGCATGTTCATTGGATCGAGCGGGCGCTTGTAGAAGATGATCCTGCCTATAAACAGCTTATCCCTTATATACTGATACGCAATAACGCTGGTCAGTTCCTCTGCTACCCCCGTCATGGCGCGGAACTTCGCTTGCACGGCTTGTATTCCTGCGGCATTGGCGGCCATATTGACAAGATTGATCGCCGAAAAACGCTTGATGAAACGGTTACTGCAGGGATGCTGAGGGAGTTAGCTGAGGAATTGAGTAACTTTGAGCAATCATCCTTACAGTTTGAGTATCTCGGTATCATCAACGACGCGGATTCGGCAGTAGGTCAGGTTCATCTGGGGCTGGTGTATGTGGCGCAGTGTGCGCCGGGCTATATACCCGCGCCGGACAATGAACTCGCCGGCGCTGAGTGGCTGAACATTGAACAAATGCGCTCGCTCAGGAAAGAATCCTGGTCTGATCTCGCGTTCCAGCTCTTATGACCAGTGCCGGTACTTCTCCGGCGCGGCAATAGCGGCTTCGGCTATGTCTGGCTGTACGTCCTGGCCAAGTTCAAGACTAAGTCCCAGACCTCCTTCAGGCAGATAGAGCGCCTCAACACAGTCGCGGATGTGCCGTTCAATCCCATCTGGCGTGGCAAAGGGCACGTATTGACGATCGAGGTCAAGGTTGATGGGTATCTTGCCTTTACAAACACTGATGTTTGATAGGCACGTATCAAAGTGTCTGACACCATCGTATCAAGGTGTTTGATAAAGGTATATCAGGGCGGCTTTGACTCTATGCCGCTGAAGCGTTACGTTTACTAAATGGCGCTTGATGCCATTTGTTGAGAGGAGGATTGTGTGGCTGATTACGATGAGGATATTGATTATAAGAAACCCATGTCTCTGGCTATCTGGAAGAAGATGGCGCCGTTCATCGTGCCGCAGAAAACGTACCTGTTGCGCTGCATGGGGCTTATGCTCTGTGTAGCAGCAGTGGATGTGGCGCTTCCCCTGCTGCTGGGCTATGTGATTAAGCACAACATTGAGCCACGAAACCTTGATGGGATGTGGTGGTTACTAGGCGCGGGGATATTCATGGTAACGATTCAGGCTATCAATGTACGGTTCTTTGTGGCCCTGGGGATCAGGGCTGAGGTCGGCATCAGCCGAGGCCTACGAAATGCAGTGTTCTTCCACCTCCAGAAGCTGAGCTTTTCCTACTATAATAAGACGCCGGTTGGCTACATGATGGCACGAACCAATTCAGACACTGGACGCATCGGCGACCTCGTGGCGTGGGGGCTTATCGACTTTTCATGGTCAGTATTTTACTGCGTGGGCGTGATTATCTCAATGTTTCTTGTCCACTGGCAGCTGGCGCTCATTGTCTGTGCTACTATACCGCCGCTGGCTATACTCACCTGGGTTTTCGAGGGCAAGATACTGGCTATTAACCGTATTGTGCGCAAGCTCAATTCCAAGATGACCGGCGCCATGAACGAGGGCATCACCGGCGCCCGTACTGTTAAAGTGCTGGTAACAGAGGAACAGAGTCTTGCGGAATACGTCGGCATCACCGGTGAGTATCGGCGGCACGCGAACCACCTTGCGTCTCTGCGATCCATATTCATACCGTTGGTACTGTTTGTCGGTTCGCTTGCCACAGCAGCGGTTCTGAGCTACGGCGGCTATGAGATCGTAGCGCTGGGGGCTGACCTTTCTGTGTTGGCAATCTTTTTACAATACGCCGGCGGCTTCTTTGATCCGATACAGAACATCGCTAACATTCTCACTGAGTTCGTTGCTACTCAGGCAAATGTGGAGCGGGTCAGCGGCCTGCTGGAGCAGACGCCAGACGTTACTGACACGCCGAAAGTGATCGCAAAGTACGGCGATACCTTTTCTCCAAAGCCGGAGAATTGGGAGCCGATACGCGGCGAGGTTGAGTTTAAGGATGTTACCTTTCGCTATTCCGATGGCAAGGAGAACGTACTGGAACACTTTAACCTGCACGTAAACGCCGGAACATATATAGCCATTGTGGGTGAAACTGGCGCGGGCAAGTCCACGCTCGTGAATCTGGTCTGCCGCTTCTTTGAACCCACTGGCGGAGCAATCCTGATCGATGGTTATGACTACCGTGAGCGGAGCCAGCTCTGGCTGCATAGTGCTTTGGGCTATGTTCTCCAAAGTCCTCACCTGTTCACTGGAAGTATTCGGGATAACATCCGTTATGGGCGTTTGAACGCCACTGATGAGGAGGTTGAGGCTGCGGCGAGAATCGTTCACGCGGATACGGTCATAGCCAAGCTGGAAAAGGGGTTTGATACAGAGGTTGGCGAAGGGGGCGACCGGCTTTCCACTGGTGAGAAACAGCTTATTTCCTTTGCCCGTGCTGTACTGGCAGACCCGCGCATCTTCATTCTGGACGAGGCCACCAGTTCGGTAGATACAGAGATGGAACTGCTCCTTCAAAACGCCATTTCCCGCCTTCTTAAGGGACGCACCAGCTTTGTGATAGCCCATCGTCTCTCCACGATTCGGGGCGCTGACGTAATCCTGGTGGTTGATGACGGAAAGATTATTGAGCGAGGAACCCACCACGAGCTTATGCACGCTGGCGGTCACTACCACGCGCTCTACACCCGCCAGTTTGAGGAAGAGCTTGAGGAGCAAGTGCTTCGGGACTAAGCTGCACCTTATCTATACCCGTCCAACCCAGCCATCAGTGCGCATGAGGAGGCGGCTTTTGCCGTCTGAGGTGGGGCAAGACAGGGTGAAGTCATAGTCTGTGGTTTGAACGTTTATGCCTTCAGGGATGTCCGTTAGGGAAAAGTGGCCGGTTTCGTCAAAGGCCGCGTGGAGTTGGTAATAGACGCGGCGCAGTCGCCATTTCAAGAATTCGTCAGCAGGAACAGTATAGCGCTCGGCGGTGTTGCAGAAGAACACAAAGCCCCATAGCTCTGGATAATGGATGTTGATCAGGCCGGTGGGCGACCATACCCAGTTATCCTCCGCGAAAGGCTTACCAGTCTGCGGGTTTATGCGTTTTTGGTATGTGTTGTCAACAATGTCCACCAGCCAGTGGACGCGGGAGAAGTTCATCCGCCAGTAGTCTCCGGCCTGCGGTATGGCGCCGGGCTTATAACATTCGGACAGGGACTCAAAGGGCATTTTCACTTCAAGGCTCCATGCGCGGTTCTTTGCGGATGGATTGTTCAGTTCCCCATCGATGTTCACCGCTGTCTCCAGCCCTTTTATGTCAAAGCTATTGATAAACGTGCCGCCATCCCGATAGGGCTTAACCATGAGGAGGTCCCACACGGTATTAAGCACATTCATCTCAAACTCGCAGTACACATGGGTATCACCATCTGGATCGATGAATATCTCGAAATCATTGTCGTGGAAGATGATGTGGTCTCGTTCGGTAACGGTTCCCCAGATTTCGTGGCCATACAGTTCAGCACCGATGTAGAGCGCTGTATCGTCCCAGAGCAGTTTGGCGCGTGTTCTAAAGCGCGGCGTAGGTTTATCTGCACCTTCGATGTCGTGGAAGTCAGCTGTCCAGGGGGCGTCTTTCCAGAACGGCTTGTTTAGGTTGCCGTCCAGTTTCAGCGTTCCGCTTGCCCGCTGGCAATGATAGACTGGCGGGGCGAATTCGGTAACGCGAGGTTTGAGTATACGATAATAGCTCATAGTTTGTTTCTCCATTTCATCCATGCCTTAATAGTAGCTAGTAAACACCTTGATAGGCAACTATTAAACACCTTAACACCAGCTCTCGTGTGGGTGAAAGGTCTTCACTGGCGCCTGTAACTAACACCAGTACGTGTGTGAGTGGCACACCAGTACGTGTGTGAGTGAAAAGCCTTCACTAGCGCCTGTAACTGACACCCCCGTCGGGCGCCTTTGTGCCGTTTGGCACCTTGCACGGCATTGCTCAGTAACGATGCATGGGATATACTGTTATCATGTATGAAACCATCGAGTTTAACCAGACGGCATTCAAGCATGGTTATTCCGATGCCGATATCAGATGGGCATTGGAAACCCATATTTGCGATGAACTGCTGGAAGGTTTTGATAACAAATACGCCGTTATTGGTTTTGACTTGTCCGGCAACCTGATGGAAGTAATGTATAATATCATTGACGGGAATAGTATCAACGTGTTTCATGCCATGAAGTGCCGGGATACGTTCCGCAGCAGTTGGAATTGGAGGAAAAACATGGCAAGAATGACTGAAGAAGAAGAAGCCGCTTTGGACGATCTTTTAACAAGGACAACTCCTTGCCTGACAGGTATTCCGGGGGTATTTGCCCGGCAGAAGGCATTACTTGAAGCCCTGGATAGTGTTGCGGCAAACTACATCAGAACAAAGGCGGAAACCACTCATCAAAGCCCGTTGGAAAATAGAACAGTGTTTCGCTTCTCTGCATTCAGGAGGAAACCACTATTTTATCCCGGATAAGCTCGCCGATAATTTGCGTTGGGGTTTTGTGTTCGGCTTCGGCAGCGGACTTGATGTATCCCGCGGAGAATTGATCCAGCATTACCATGTAGTCGCGGCGGTCGGTAAAAAACCCGCCCGGAATACCAGCGACATTGGGCGGATTACGGGTTACCTCATCGTCCAACGCCCAGGCTTCTTCTTCAGTCATACGCGCCATTGCTGCCTCCTAAAATCCCACCAGAGGGAGATATTTCTTTGTACATTTCATCGC
>JAIRYV010000066.1 GCA_031267685.1 Treponema sp. | reverse complement strand
TCTTCGCCTTATAAAAGCAGATACGCTCAAAGATGTTCGCAGTATGAATGATCTGCATCTCAATATCAATGAGCTTGCCGGTCTTGGTACGTATCTTCACGTCAAGAATACAGAGCTTGCCATCCTTTGCTACCGGCTGCAGATACGGATTAACGAATTCTATCTCGAACTCGTCTTCGCCAAGACACAGGACAGCTTGGAGAAAACTTTTCAACAGGGGTCTGTTGTGTTCATTGCCAAAGATAGTTTTGAAGATAAAGTCTATTTTAGGGAGGAGAATTTCTATTCCTTGTTTGGTTTTTATGACGTCCATAAGGGTAGTATGATAGCCAGACATGGTTTTGTCGAGACGGGCAAGAGCAATAACAGGATAAACACATGGTATCTTTTAGAGCCACAAACTACACGTAACCGCAACAACAACTTCGGCTTTCGGCTTGTCCGCCCCTAGCCTGACGACGAAGATTTCATCGTTAAACCGGAAGCGTCCGGGGAAAGGCTTATTTTTTTTTCCAAAACGTGAGCGCTTGCATACATGACGGTTGCAAAACGCTTCTCAAGACCCTATAATAGATGCATGAGAGCAAAAGATACCTGCGCTTTGACGCCCCCTATGGGCTGGAACAGTTGGGACTGTTATGCAGCCACAGTAAACGAGGAACAGCTTCTGCGTAACGCTGAGTATATGCAAAAGAACTTGTTGCCGTGTGGATGGGAGTACATTGTCTGCGATGTTCAGTGGTATGATCCTGAGCCGGGAACCATTGAGTCTACCTATCGACCATTCGCGCCGTTGTGCATGGATGAGTTCAGTCGGCTCATTCCAGCTGAACGACGCTTTCCCTCAAGTGCGGGCGCCAAAGGCTTCGCGCCTATTGCCAGCAAGATTCACGATATGGGTCTGCACTTTGGCATACACATTATGCGCGGTATCCCGCGTCAAGCTGTGCATAGCCGCACAGCCATCAAGGGCAGCGCCGTAAGCGCCGAGCATATCGCAGACCCTTTCTCCATCTGCAAATGGAACGCCGATATGTACGGAGTAGATCCAAGTAAGGACGGGGCGCAGGAGTATTACGACTCACTTTTTGAGCTATACGCAGCTTGGGGCGTGGATTACGTTAAGGTTGATGATATTTGCAACACGAATATGTACCCGAATCATCCCTATTCCGCCAAAGCTGAAATCGAGCTTATCCGGCGCGCTATAGATCGCTGTGGTCGTCCCATGGTGTTAAGCCTTTCGCCCGGCCCTGCTGTCATTGAGCAGGCGTGGCACCTTGCCGAACACGCGAACCTCTGGCGCATCACCGACGATTTCTGGGACAACTGGAACCTGCTTAAAGACATGTTCCGCCGTTGTGAAATCTGGCAGAGTCACGTTGGCCCTGGCTGCTGGCCTGACTGTGATATGTTGCCGCTTGGACACATTGGCATGGGGTTTCATAACCCTCGCTTCACCAATTTTACCAAAGATGAACAGATAAGCATGATGACCTTGTGGTGTGTGTTCCGTTCTCCGCTTATGATGGGTGGCGAACTCAATGACAACGATGCCTGGACACTTTCGCTACTTACGAACCGCGAGGCGCTTGCCGTTTCTCAGCAAGGCGGCTCTCCCCGTCAGATATGGCGGGACAACGAGGCGGCGATCTGGGTCAACCGCACTAAAGATGGCGCGATATACCTGGCGCTTTTTAACTTGAGTGACGAGCCGCGAACTGTAAGTTGTTCTCTTTCCGCGTTAGACTTGGAGAAGGCGTCCGTCCGCGATGTTTGGGCGCAGACGGACGAGGGCGTTATAGAAAGTGCGCTGAGTGCGCGTCTCTCCCCGCACGGCGCCCGGCTCTACCGGCTGTCGTAGTCAACCCCAGGGCAGTCGGTCGTAAACGTTGTGTCAAGTCATGTTTTTAATTTCTGAACGGTTAGAAACAGCTGAGAGGCGGATAAGGCGTTCAGCTTCCTCAAGGGAAACGCCATGCGTGCGGGCAAGACGAGCGCGGTCATCGTATTCAACCTTGTTGCGGAGCGGCTTGTCTTCCCAGAACACCGTTTTCACGCGAGCTGAGCCAAAAGTGCCGCCTACGTTGGTTTCTTCCCGCTGGAGGGAAAGCCTATTCACAGTGGTTTCCCGAAAGCCGATGGTACTTGAGTGCAGAAAGAGGGTTTCCCGCAGGTTGTCAAGCCGCGCTGGACTGGCGAGACAGGCCACAATGACCCCAGGACGCGATTTCTTCATAGTGCAAGGCGTGAAAGTAACGTCAAGTGCGCCTGCTTCAAAGAGGCTTTCCATGAGAAAACCAAGGGCTTCGCCGCTCATGTCGTCGATGTTTGCCTCCATGAGTACCAGTTCCTCAGTCTTCCACGGCTTTGCCACTGACTGTACAGTCGTAGGCAGCGGCGTGGTTTCCTCGCGCCATGAAACGCGCAAGAAGTTTGGCCGTTCCATACGGCGTGAGCCAATGCCGTAACCCGTCTTGATTTCAGTGAAACGCCCCGCGTTCACGAATTCATCAACTGAGGCTGCAAGGATTGCCGCGCCTGTGGGAGTCGTCATTTCCTTGTTAAAGCCGCCGCTTGTTACCGGCATACCGCGAATCAGTATGAGCGTAGCTGGTGCGGGAACAGGCAGGATTCCGTGAGCGCACTTCACGGTGCCGCTGCCCAGCTCAATTTCCCCGCAGGTAATCCGATCCGGCTTGAGTATGTCCAAGCAGATTCCTGTACCGACAATATCAATGATTGAGTCAAGCGCCCCGACTTCGTGAAAGGCGACATCATCCACCGTCTTTCCATGGACTTGAGCCTCTGCCTCGGCAAGGCGGGTGAATATAGCCAATGCTCGCTGCTTTGCTCCTGCGCTAATGCCTGACTGTTCTATAAGTGTGCGAATGTCTTTCCATGAGCGATGGACATGATGGTGGTGTGTGTCGTGGTCGTGCTGGTGAAAATCGTGTGGCGCGTCATGGTCATGGTCGTGCTGGTGAAAATCGTGCGGCGCGTCATCGTGTGCGATATGGTCGGTTTGTGTACCGAGATCGACCATCGCGTGAAGACCAGCGATGCCGCCGCGCTCGTCGCGCCGGAACTCAAGTTTCCAGCCGTCTATGCCCAGCTTGCCGAGTTCCCGCCGCAGTTCATCAGGATTCACCCCCAAATCAACCAGCGCCCCCAAAGCCATATCTCCGGATATACCAGCAAAGCAATCAAAATGTAATAGTTTTGTTTTCAATGGTTCTTTCATTACCCCAAGGTATAGCAATTAAAGCGCATGTACAAGCTGCGATGCCACAGGCATGGAGCCTTATTTGAGCAGTCTCTTTGGCCAAAACCCATAGAATCATGCGCAAGACATATAGTTTCATCTTCGGCATGCCCAGGCATCCCAGATAGTCATTGGAAACGAAGTTTCCGCCTGCTCAGACAAGGTTTCCCTGTTTCTGATAAGCCGCTTTTCAAGGAGACTATAAGCCGGAAGACTTTTCCGGAACGGACATCGCTATGATAGTTCCTTTCCCTGAATTGAAATCATGGTCTCATTGTTGTATACTATAAAAGACACGTAAGAAGGATGGAACGAAATGGCTATACACAATCTGCACGATAACAGTTTCAAGGCTATCCTCAACGAACATGAGTTGTTCGCCGAGTTCCTGCGGGACTTCACTGACATTGACCCGCTCAAGCACGTCTGCGCCAATGACATTCAGGACATGACAGAGCGCTACATCCCGCTGTTTCAGGACAGCAAGGAGTCAGACTCGGTCAAGCGGGTGAACATCAGTGGCTGTCCACCCGTTTTCATCATAGTCCTGACCGAACACCAGTCAACCGTAAACTTCCGCATGGCGTTTCGGATGCTCCAGTACATAGTGCTGATACTGGATGCCTATGAGAAAGAGGTAAACGCGGAAGGAGACATCAGCGGGAAGAAAGACTTTCGGTATCCGCTGGTACTGCCGATTGTTTTCTACGATGGGGAAGGTGAGTGGACAGCGGAGACGAACTTTTTGCAGAAGACCGAGCCGAATGGTCCGTTGTACGCGAAGTACATTCCGACGTTTGAGTACATGGTGGTGAATCTGAACAAGTTGAGTCGAGAAGCATTGTTACGGTTTGGCGATCCGCTATCGTTCATGATGCTGATAGACAAGATACGGCGTCCAGAGGACATGAGTTTGTTATCAGGTATTCCTGCGGGCTATGTGCGAAGTTTTTCGGACTCATTGAATGAGGGTATAAAGAAGTTATTGGTGGATGTGATAACGAGCTTACTCGTGCGAGCGGATATACCGCATGAGGAGATAGACGCGGTAACGGATGACATACAGGAACGGAGGTATTCAGAGATGTTTGACTGGCTGGAAGGCTACAGTGTTCAGGAGACTCGTCGGCAGATTCGGGAAGAGGAACGACAGGTTCGGGAAGAGGAACGGCGGGTGTGGGAAGAGAAGTTACGGCAGCAGGCCGAGGCCCAGTGCCAGCAGGCTGAGGCCCAGCGCCAGCAGGCTGACCGAGAGAAAGCCGTGCTTGAAGAGCGCATTCGGTATCTTGAGCAGGCTGTTAAGGAACAGGGGCTTAGACTTTGACAAGGGGTGACGATGAGAAGGTGTGGAAGTATAAGGTTGTTACAAGGATTCGGACATATATATTTATGGAAGGGACCTTTTTCCGATTCAGATTATAGATAACCGTGACTATCGGACGATGAGAACATCTGGCTAAGAAGTCTGGATAACGACCTGGATGTAGCGCAGATGACTCGTCTAACCTGGTAGATAGAGCGGCGAGGGAAATTGGTTTGACTAGAGGCGTATGT
>JAIRYV010000058.1 GCA_031267685.1 Treponema sp. | reverse complement strand
ACTCAGTATTGTGGAAGCCAGCACAGCCCAAGGCTCCTTGCGATAAGTTTCCGCAACGGTAGAGACGGCTGTATCCTCTTCGTTTTGCGCTTTAAGCGCGGCTCTCCACGTTTCAAGCGTCTCAAATATCGCATCCCAATTCATAATTTCTCCTTAACTTATTATAGTGAATGAAAAAAATATAATCAAGTTAATCTATTTCGACTCGTCCTAAAGTTTTTGGAATATATTGACAAACAATAAAAACAAATATTTTTTTGTATAGGTTTTTAAGAAGGGGAAACTGTTAAGTTTAACAAAATAGAATGTAGTTTATCTTAATAGTCAAGAGGTAAATACATAATCTTAAAAAAATGTAAAAAAGAATAGAGATGTTATCTTGGACTGTTGATCCTAGTAATCGTGGACTGTTGAGCCAAGTTATCGTTGACGCGTGAGCCTAGTAATCGTGGACGCGTGAGCCTAGTAATCGTGGACGCGTGAGCCTAGTAATCGTGGACGCGTGAGCCTAGTGAGCTTTACTAGGATAGCTTTTTTCTTCATTCATGTAATTCGTGGACTCTTTCCTGCTCAGTGAACGCCTATGTGTTAAAACCCAAGGGATTCACCTACGAGGATGATTTTGATTCTGCCTGCGGGTCTGCACATTCGCGTTTCGACGATATAGGAACAGATGCAATCGGCGCTTTTACAATCTCCGCAGGAACCACTTGTCGTGCAGGGTGTGCGCGGCTGGCCACCCTCGAATGTTTTGAAAACACGCTGGGCATTGGCAGGCGCCGCAAAGTTCCGCACACGCTCTCTGGCTCCAGCAAGCGTTTTGCAGAGCTTGTTCATACCGACCATCAAAATGACATTTCTAGGGCCAAAGGACATTGCCGCCACGCGGTTGCCAACACCATCAATGTTTACAAAAATCCCATCTTCACTTATCGCATTCACACTGCCTAGATAAAAGTCGCAGAAGAAAGCCTCCCGCATACATTCAAGCCGCTCATCAGCGCTTTTCGCCTCGTCGCGGTCAAGCCATGCGCGTTTTGATGTTTTGATTTTTTCGATTAAGCCGCTTTCCACGACGCTCACCGAGCCGCCCCAGGTAACCGAGGCGTCTTCAGGTATCAACGAAAGCACTTTTGCCGCCGCGTCTTCTTTAGTACGGCAATAGTAGCTTTCAAAATCCCGGCCTTGTAAGTTCTTGATAAGCGTGAAGGCGGAAAGTTCAAATTCCTTTGCGATTGCATTGTCTTTTTCTTGCATAGTTTTACTCCTTGCGTGTTACGTGTGTTGGTATCTATTCGGGTTATGGTGAACGTTTGCTATCAACGCCGCTTGCCCCTTAATATCTCCGCCTCAATTCTTCAAAGGAAATAGAACCACTGATTTCACTTATCTGAACCAAGCCGTTGAGTATCTTGAAGAAAAAAGTGGTGATATTGATCAGAGTTAAATCATCGCTTTTTGCGCCATCGGCTTTTTGCAAAGAATAGGTTTTTAATATCTGAGAACCAAGACTGGCTGATATAATCAGAAAATGGTTTTCAAGACTTTCCATGTCCAGCAGATCGCTGACGAGAATTCTTGACGCTACAGAATAACTGTGCAAAAGTGTTTTTGTATCCGTGTCGTCAACAAGAACGGTTCGCTGCGAATCCGCCTCTATATCAAGACGGATTTTCCCGGTGTTTGGCTTTTCTTTTTCGTTTTTGAACAGGGAACCCAGGTCTGCGAGGGTTATGTTATAAAATTCCGTGCCGGGTAAGCAGGCCATAGGCTCAACGGAAAAAGCCGTGGGATATAAGACATAGTTAATGCCTCCGGCAGATACTTCCGGCGAGTTAAACGTTCCAAGAGCCACATTCTGAATGGTAAGTTTTTTTGAGGCGAAACAACCGCCCAGGACAACTGTGTTTTCAAGCTGTATCTCGTTGGCAAAAATACTGCCAGCGACAAAGCAATTTTTTAGCTTCACGTTTACTGCATTTATGTCAGCGCCATAGATGCAACGGTCTTTCAGCAAAAGGGAAACAACGTTTCCACTGGAAGCGACCGCCTTCCTGAAAATAATCGTGCGATCAGAGTCACTTTTGATGTGAAGCTCGTTATGCGCGTAAACCGCGCCCAGGAATTCAACTGGGCCTGAATCAATTATTAAATTACGGGCATAAACCGCGCCTTCTATTTTGACATTTCCCTGAACGGTTATATCCCTTTCAAGCTCGACGCTTGTTTTGGGAAGAATCGCCGTTTTCACGAGATTGTCTTTTAACCCGACGATTGTCTCGCCTATGCGAATTTCAATTAGCTCTTTCATGATGAACTCCCGCCTAATGATAATTGATTTGAATTCTGCCAGAGGGAGAGCATGGCTTTATACACACGTTGTTCTGTTTCACTGGTTTTTGTCTCAAAATACTGTTCCGTCAGGGCATTAAACTC
Organism: Treponema sp.; assembly: GCA_031267685.1. GTDB lineage: Bacteria > Spirochaetota > Spirochaetia > Treponematales > Breznakiellaceae > JAIRMT01. Next base: position 11,748 of record JAIRYV010000058.1, on the reverse strand, counting down.
TTTATTCAGCGTTTCTTTCTCCCCTGCCTCAAGCAGTCGCCAGATGGAATTATTCAGGCATATTGCGCCTATTTTTCCGGTGATTGCTTTTTTCTGTTCTTCACCTAAATATACCGGCATAAAGGTCTCTCGATAAGTTGTGCCGTGATTTATTACGCTGCTGTCAACCGCGTCGGCTTCCGCGCAAATGATAGGAACATAAATAGGGGTATTTCCCGGCGCAGACTCGTTAAACAGCAATGAATTGACCAGGTAATTCAATCGGTGTTCCTGCGTGATATATTTGTGCAGGGTCTTTAACACCTCTTTCACCTTTCTGTTCAGGCGCGACACGAGTAGAAATATCTTTGACGAGGATTCCTCAAGAATTCCGAGTAAGCTCAATGCTGTCGCGTTAGCGCCCTGGTCAATGAGAAGCTGCTTTTGTGCTTTTTCGGAGAGATAAAAAGACTGTTTATCCAGAGCGTAGATTCGCTTGTAACATTCGTTGTCAAGGTCGGCGAAAAGGGCAAGATAGCGAGAACTTATCCGGTTATAATCGATTTCCATCACATTTTTCTGGATGGAGACAGCCCGGCTTTGTTCCTGAATAAGGCCGAGACTTGCTTTTATCGCGCTGTCTAGCGCCTGTAACTGCTGGGAAAGCTCGGTGTTTATCACGCCGAAAAATCCATCAATAAGGGATTTTGAAACTTCTTTGGCTGTTTGTCGTATTGCCACACTTTGAGCTGCGTTCATCGCTACAACAGAACCGGTGAGTCGGTCTATTATTTTATTGCAGTTATCAACGCTGCTGTCAAACGGGTTTGTATTGACATTGATGGTAACATTCAGAGGGACTTCGCCATGATAAGAGACCGACGAACTGCCGCCGTTTTTGCTTGCTGGGTACGTATAAGAGATGGTTCCGCTATAGGGAATGTTCGCGCTGTAGGTTTGTTTATAGCTCATTTGCGCAAACCTCCCATGAAGATTCGTCAAACAGGCAGATTATTTCTGCTGCCACTCTTTTATCCACCACCTCATTTTCGCACAGGGAAACAAATTCTTTGCGGACAAGCGATTTTTCTTCACTATTCGCGCTCCAGCCTAAATCATCGGAGACGCGGCTGATTTTAGAAGCAACAGGCGAGGTATTTTTCCATGCATCGGATTGCGGGACATACACGTTTTCGATATAATCATCGGGGTTAAGCAAACTTTCCGTTACGGAAAAGAGCGCTGGAATATACTGGAAACCTGCTTCTTCGCCTGAAAGTATATCATTCACTTTTTCGCTGTAGGACTGGTCTTCGGCAATGGAACTGGAAAGCGCTTTGAGCGTTTCTCTAGTTTTTTGTTTCAGCTTGCCGCCCAGGGCAATTTGCTCAACAGCGGCCACTTCGCCAGAACTGCTGAGTAACAACGAGCTTTCATCCTTTAATTTGTCAAAGACAATGTTTTTTCTGATTTCAGCGAGTTTCATTGCTGGGCGGTCAAGCTCTCTCATCCGCGTTTCCAGCGTTTTGTTTAATGACTGAAAAAGTTTGGCGTATCGGGCGCTTATCATGTTGTAATCAGCTTCCATTTGTTGTTTGACGTGTTCCAGTGCCTTCACCAGTTGAAGCAGGGTCATCTGTTTAGTCGTCATTTCCGTATAAGCAGACACTGCTTTCTGGCTTATCTGGGATTTTATCAGCATATAGAAGCCGCTATCCACGTTTTTACAAATGGTTTCTGAAGCCTGCCGCTCTGCGGCAATAAGCGCGGACTCCATTGCCACAACAGCGGTTGTTACGCCATTGACATGAGCTTTTACCGAATTAACGGTTTGAGCCATTGGGGAAGTATTCACCTCAAAAACGAGATTAGCCATTTTTTTGCGCCTCTTCTGTTAGTGCTGCTTCCTGCAAAAGGTCAATGGCAAAATCATCATACATCTGCTGCTCGACCTTTGGCTGTGGCGGTAATTTTGCATGGGTAGCAATATAGGGGCTCACGGCTATCAGCTTCTTTCTGCGGGGATCAAGGTCTTGCAACTGTTCGCTTGATTGGGCTATGTCACGGTATTCCTGGTCGCGCAAAGTTGCCTCATAGTAGGGAATATAACTGAACTGTGACGCCTTTTCGTCGATATTATCCTTCAGACGCTCCATAAATTCGCTGAATTCTTCCTGCTTTTGATTAAACTGCTGTGCCTGCAGCTCAAAGCCCGCGATTATTTCAGCGTCTTTGTTCTGCTCTTGAACCTCTGCGCTATCCAGCGAGCGGGTTTTGCTCATGGCAACCTGCGTGTCCCGTAGCGCCTTGTAGGTGTTCAGGCTTCGCACATAGTCCGCATACGTTTCCCGCATCCGGTTAATCAGGTCAGCGGCTTCGGCGCGGTTCCTGCCGTAAAAGTCCTCTGTGTCTCGGTGCCATTGATTAAGATAATCAATTTTTTGGTCTTTAATGCCATTGTAGATTTTCAGGCGCTCAATTCTGTTTTCCGCCATCAGGTTTTGGATAACCGGCGCCAGCACTTCTTCCTGAATCTGATGCATACCAAACGGCATAGACGTGCGGGACTGATCCTCCGCGATCCACGCGGTGGAAAACAGGTCATACTTCACCCGCGAGCTTGATTTTAACGAAAATGGGGTATAATCATCAACGGAATCCTGATAATCAAAACTGGCAGAGCGAATTCTTTCGATTTCCTCAGCCTCAAGGAATGGCGAATACTGGTTAAACGCTGATTTCAGTACAGTAGAAAATATCATATTGCCATAATCAATGATTCTGTTTGAGCCATTCATCTTTGTCTTGCTTAAAATCTGCACAGAGCTTGCAAGTCGCCCGATCAGTTTTTTGAAATAGACAACCTGACTTTCGCTCGTGCTTTCTTCAAAGGACTTTTTCATGTCATTGAGGGAATAGAACGTGTTTATCTTTTCCTTAAAAGAAGCACCCATGTCAAAAACAGGAACAACCGGCTTATCTTCTGGATCAGTCGCGGCAAATTCTTTTATAAAATCCGCTGTTTGACTTTCAGGCGGAACCACCGGCAGGGAAAGTGCAACCGTGTCATTATCGTTGAGCAGGTAGCGGATATTGCGAACCTGCCGATCAATATTTCCCATATAATCATACAATTTTATATGCTGTATGGACGTGGAATAATCAGAGGTATCAATCTCTTCCGGCGCTGAGGCGCTCTCAACCATTGGCGCTTCTTTTATGCTGTCCTCAAGGCTGGCGAGGGACGTGAGAAGTTCCTCCGGCTTATGAAGCACAGACATCTTGAAATCAGTGTCGACAACTTGGCCCGTATGGTCAATCATAAAACTCTTATCCTCAAAAGGAACTCTTGTCGCCACAGGAACATAGACAACGCCCATTTTCTTTACGCTGTAATTCCGGCGTATATCACGATGTGCCTCCTCAAAACCTTGTATCTTTGTCTCATTGTCCCTTTTCGCTTTATTTGCCTTTACTATGGTAACAACGCCCCAGATACTGCCCAGCGCAAGAGCAAAGCCGTAAAGAGGAATGACAAAAATCCCCAGCAACGCGGCGGCAACCGGAAAGCTTGCGCTAATCACTATACCCTTGATCTTGCTCTTTTCCGCCACTCTGATTTCCACACCAGCGGCTTCTATGGATTTCTCCAATGCGATTTCTTCGGCAACGATTTTCTCAGCGGCTTTCTTATAGTAATCGAAAAGAATACGCGCCTCGTCCTGATACAGATTCATTGATTCCGCGAAAATTTTCCCTTGCACCCTAGTCTCCTTTGGCTAATTTTTCAATAACTTTCTTTCCCTGACAAGCGCCTGTAGCTTCTTCACCTCCGCTGGCAATGCGATTGGATGGCCGCCTCCTGCTGCGCTATTGCAAAGCTCCATCAGGGTATTCAAAGAAATGATTATCTTTAACTCCAGTTCATCGCCCGCACCATCATTAAGTGGAGAGATATATTTAATATCCTCAGTCGCCTGCTTTATTATCTCCCGCACGCTCCCACTTTCCGCCGGCAAGCTGTCAGCGGAAAGCACGAGGAATAGCGCTTTCGACTTTATTTCACTAATAAGCTGCTGTTTTGCGCCCTCCTCCACAGACACGCGACGGGCATAGGACGAGGCGAATAAAGCGAAATACCCATTAACAGCAAGCAGAAACAGCAACACAACCTGAGAGATTATCGCCATATTCATCGAGATGTATAAAGAAAGCAGCATAATCACCACAATCGACGCGACTATATAAAAAATAACGCCTGTCCAAAGCATTACCAGCAACGGAATCTTGCCAGAAAAACGAGATGGCCGGATTGACAAAAAGAAAAATGGGATAAAAAAGACAAGATACATCAGCGTTATTGAAACCCAAGTGAACGCGTCTATGCCCGTTAATTCCCGTCCTCGCGTGTTCAGGAAAAACGCGAGCGCAACCACGCCAATGCCCAGGAGGAAAAACGCCCTCCTGAGAAGCGACGATTGATTTTTTGTCATAACTTACTCCCACAATTCGGACAGAATTTAATGCCCGGTGAAACCTGCTGACCACAGCGTGGGCAGGCGTTACCAAAAGCGCTCCCGGCCAGACCGCTGGCAAGCTCAGTGCCACAGGAAACACAGCGTTTGCTTCCCGTGAGATTATCGCTGCCACAACGGGGGCATGGATTATACTTATTTCCACAAAATGGACAAAAGTTCGATGTTGTTGGATATTTTTTTGCACATTTCGCGCAAAATACTTCTTTTCGTCCCGCCGATGGAACCATTGTCGGCACTTGCTGGGGCGTGCGCAGCATGGCCTGAGCAGCGCCCCCGCCCAACATTCCGCTCATTGCCGCCACTCCCAGAAAACCCATGTCGCCGCCACTCGACAGCGCGTTATTCGCCACGCCCAAGCCCTGCTTCTGCTGCCAGGTATAACCCGCGATGTTCTGAGCAGAACGATCGCTGAGCGCGGCGGCGATTTTCCTGCCGTCTTCGGTTGACGTGTCAAGATCAACTGATGTGATATAGAAACCACTTAACAACATCCCATAAGATTCCCAGAATTCCCTCAGCGGTTCAGCCAGAAACCTTGAAAGATCATCAAGCCGGGCGGAAATCGCGGTGATGCCCACCTGATTGCTTTGCATAAAAGCAGTAACAACGCTTTTTGTTTTCGCCACAAGCGCCCCCCAAAAATGCTTGGTAAGGTCCCTTGCCCTAAAATCAAGCAGAGTTCCCACTAGCTGCGTTAAAAAGCGCTCGGCGTATTCAACTTTAAGGCCGTATCGACCGCTGGCGGCAAGAGGAACCATTTCACCATATTCAGGGTCGCGGAAACGCATCGTGTCGGTTCGCCAGTCAATGGTAAGCGGCGAGGTTTTATTCACAAACCAAACCTCCGCTACAAAAGGATTCTTTCCGCCAAACGGTATTCCAAAAAGATTCCGCAACAGAGGAAGATTTTCCGTATTAAGCGTGTGTTTTCCAGGCCCAAACTTACCAAGAATCTGGCCCTTTGAAAACAAAACCGCTTCCTGAGATTCCCTGACAATTAACTGGGTAAACGTGCTGAGATTGTTATTTCTATTCTGCCCAAATTTCCACGCAAAAACATCATTCGTCGCGTCATCCCACTCGACGACATCTATAAAAGCCATAACAAAACTCCACGAACTAAAAAGATTTTTAACCGCGAACCCGAAAAAAATACTAATTTCTTCATACTTATTCACGCTCGCGGTTTTTATGCTAAAGGGCTTCCCGGTTGATAAAGGCGATTATCCCGTCAGTTACCGCTTCCCGTATATCCCGATCATTGTGAATCTCGTGGCGATGACCTGAGTATAGCCGCGTTGTTACCCGCTTATGCCCGGTAAGCGCAAGCCAGTTACTGACCGCGTAGACCCCTTCGCCATAATTGCCCACCGGGTCTTGATCCCCAGCCATGTTGTAGATGGGAATATCTGTGGGGACTTTTTCCGCCCAGCTCACACCAGTAATCCTATATATCAGGTCCAGCAGATCGTAGTTGGCCTGGTTTGTGGGGACATTGTAGAGATTGTTGAACGGATCAGCCCCATGGTCAGCCACCACATCCCTATCCTCAGATATCCAGTCATTCGGGGTCTGTGGATTTTCGTACCTGCTTGTCCAGCCCGCAAATATCTGCCCAAGGAATTTCGCTTCCCGTTCACTACCCTTGCCCGCGTCAACCATGGCTTTGAGTTCTCCAAAGACGCCTTCCATTCCATCCATCACGCCGCAGGTGCCGCAAATCACCAGCGCCTTCAACAAGTCGCCATAAGTGGCGGCAAAACTCCGGGCGATCATCGACCCCCAACTGTGGCCAAACATGATAAAGGGTAATTCAGGATAAGCCGCGCAGACAATATCGTGGAGCCTCTTTTCATCCTCTGTGGTGGTGATATAGCCCTTGTCCCCATAATCCCCCCACGTGTTAGAATCAGCGGCAGTCTTCCCATGGCCAACATGATCATCAGCGCTTACCACAAAACCCGCTTCGTTAAGTTTGAGTATGAGATGGAAATACCGTCGGGAATGTTCACCCAGCCCATGCACTACCTGCACTATACCACACGGTTTGCGGATCGGCGTGTATATCCAGGCTTTCACCTGATCCCGTCCATTATATGATAGAAAATCCAGTTCTTTGAATGCCATAAGCCCCTCCTTTATATCTTGACAATAACCTTAAATCCCTTTTCCCCGCTTGTCAAGCAAAATCTATGACAAACGCATAGAATTTTTTAGAGCCACAAACCACTCTGTTCATATAGTTCGTATTCTTTATCTGCTCAATTAAAAGGGTATGTAATGGTAGTGAAGAATGCCAAAGCCACCAGTAACGCCAAAGTAATTTAACGGCCATACGGCTTTTTTATAGACTATCATAGGACATTAGGGTTGTCAAGAAATTTTTTACGAATTTCTAAGTTAAGGCAGGCCACCAATTGGAATAGTAAAGGTCCGCGGATTAACGCTGATTTTCGCGGATGATACGGATATATCAGCGTTAATCCGCGTAATCCGCGGACTCTTTTCGCTATACACCACGCCGATGATGGTACGCGCTATCTTCCCTTCAGCAACACCTGTTACGCATGGATTCACCAAATGATATACTGAACTATGTCACGTAGTTTTACCTATTCTTCACTGATTCTCAGGGTACGTCCGTCTGGGGAATCCAATCGGGATGTATGGTTCCTCACGGCTGAGGAAGGCATCATTCGGGCAACGAGCTTTGGAGGGCCAAAAAGCAAGCTCCGCGCTCACATTTCACCGTTCCACACCGGCACACTCTGGGTCTATTACAATCCAGTTAAGGATTCCCGTAAAGTTACTGACTTTGATGTACATTCATGGCGTCCGGGCATTCGCGAACGCTATGAGCGCATGATAAGCGCCTCGTCTCTGGTTGAAACCATACTGGCCACCCAAGGTGGCGGTGGTAACTGGGACACGGCACTTGCTCTGGCTAACAGTACTTTGGATGCGCTGGCTGACGCAGATGAAACACACTGCACTCGCATTATGGTTCATTTCCTGTGGGGCTGGGCATTGTTTCTGGGTATTGCGCCTGAGCTTGAGCATTGCGCTGCCTGTGCTTGCCCACCTGCGTCTGATGGGCTACTATGGTTCAGCAAGCGCGATGGCGTTTTGCTCTGTTCCAATTGCGCCCGTAATCATGACGCGGCTGCTATCTGCCCAGGCGCCCGGCGCTGGCTTGCCGCAGTGGAGAACCTGCCGTCGGCCCAGCTTGTTCGCTATACGCTGGACGCACAAGCGCTGTCGCAGGCACGCTTCATGACGACGCACCTCTTGGCAGGAGCGTTGGGACGCTGGTTGAGCAGTTGGGGCGCAGTGTGAGTAGTGCCTGGCACCAGCAGTATAGACAGGGGGGAACTAATGCGAGCTGTAGATATTATCATGGATAAGCGTCTGGGGAAGGAGCTGAGCCGCGAGGCCATTAGCTTCCTTATTAACGGGTATGTGGTGGGCAATATACCTGATTATCAGGTGGCAGCGTGGGCAATGGCAGTGTGTCTCAATGGTATGACGCCGGCAGAGACAGCAGCGCTGACTGAGACTATGCTGGCCTCTGGCACACGGATCAACCTGAACGGCATTGAGGGGCCGTTTGTGGATAAACATTCTACCGGCGGTGTGGGCGACAAAACCAGCCTTATACTCGCGCCACTCGCAGCGGCTATCGGTGTCAGAGACCCGATGATGGCAGGACGCGCACTTGGACACACCGGCGGCACTCTGGACAAGCTCGATGCCATTCCCGGATATCGCACTCAGCTCACGGTCGCAGAGTTCCGCACTACGCTCGCCAGCACTGGCTTTGCTATAACTGGCCAGACCAAAGACATAGTACCGGCAGATCGCTTGCTCTACGCCCTGCGCGACGTTACCGCTACTGTTGAGTCAGTGCCACTCATCACTGCCAGCATACTTTCCAAGAAAGCAGCTGAAGGCGCGGACGCTTTGGTTCTTGACGTGAAGTACGGTTCCGGCGCGTTTATGAAAGACCCACTCGAAGGCGAAACACTCGCCCGCTCCCTGGTTGACACTGGCGCGGCTATGGGCAAGCGTATCATCGTCCTGCTGACTGACATGAATGAGCCTCTGGGGAACATGGTCGGCAACTTTCTTGAGGTGGAAGAATGTTTAGACTGCCTTGAGGATTTTTCCAAAACCCCGCCTGATCTCGCTGAAGTAACGCTGGAGTTGGCGGCGCGTATGGCGGTGCTTGGCGGCAAGGTTGCCAATGCCGATGATGGACGCGTACTCTGCGCAGAGACACTCGCATCAGGCAAGCCGCTATCGTTGTTCCTTAAAAACGTCGCAGACCAAGGTGGCAATGTCAAGCAGCTATGTGCCATGCGCGGGGCCTATCGCTCGCCGTTTGTAGCAAGCGTACGGGCAGCGCAGGATGCTTATATCGCCCGTATCGACGCATGGAAAACCGGCCATGCTGCTGTTATTCTTGGAGTTGGTCGCAACCGCGCAAGCGATACGGTCAGCCCGCTTGCCGGGGTTCAGCTTCACAAGAAAGGCCGCGACATGGTACACAAAGGCGATCTGCTTATGACAGTCTGGGGTAAAGACGAGGCAGCCCTTGCCACGGCTATTCCTCAGCTTGAGGCCGCCATTGAGTACGCACCCACACCGCCGGCAAAACGGACGCTTGTATTAAAGGAACTGGTTCATGCTTAATATGAACCGGCGGCGCTATAAAAGCACACTTTGTAGTCAAAAAGGAGTTGCCCATGCAATGGGATAAAAAAGACATACCGCAAACTCTGGTAAAGGATATCGCCGAGCGCTATGGCTGTGATTTGCTTACCGCGTCAATACTGGCGCGGCGGGGTATCATTAACGGCGAAGATATCCGCTATTTTCTTGAAAACGACCCTCGCCATTTGCGAAACCCCTTTGAATTACCGGACATGGCGGACGCCGTGGAGCGTATTCTTGCCGCAAAAGAAGAAGGCGAAAAAGTGCTTATCTTCGGAGATCGGGACGTGGACGGAATCACGAGTACCGTGCTGCTCTATCGCTTTCTTGCTGGTCTGGGCATGGATGTAAGCTGGCGCATACCCCTTGGCGACGCCCCTTATGGACTTTCGATAAACGCGGTGGAGGATTTTGCCAAAGATTACGGTACGCTCATCATCACGGTTGACTGCGGCATCTCGAATATCGCCGAAGTTGCGCGGGCGCGGGAACTCTCAATCGACGTGATTATCACAGACCACCATAATCAGCAGGAACAAGTTCCCGACGCATTTGCGATTGTGAACCCTAAGCGCACTGATTCAGTGTACCCTTTCCGCGACCTCTGCGGCTGCGGTGTTGCCTACAAGCTGGTATCAGCGCTGCGTTTCGCACTCAAGAGCGATATTTACGAGCAGCCAATCTGCCTGCTAAATACACGGCTGGCAAACGATACCTATATCATTGAAATCGCCAAACTGCGGAACCTCACAGTAGTTGATACGCTTACTGAAACGCTATTGCCTGACACAGTGCGTATCACGGAAACGCGACTTCCCGCGTTTCTTGAGGGACAGCAGATCATGGTCTGGGATGCGCCGCTCCAGAGAAGGACTTTGGCGAAAATTTTTGGAAACAACGTTGAAGTTCAGATGCTGGATATAGCGCCGGAAATCGGTAAGGAAATCCACCAGGCAGCAAGCAAAAGTCTCCTGCGCATCAAAGAACTCTCCCGCATTGCCCGTTACGCAGACCGCGAACAGACCGAGCTTGATGTGTTTATCAGCCTCTTTACTTCATTTATGCAAAAACGGGAACAGCATTTCACTGCGGATGACATAGCAGACCTCCAGTTGGTGAGCTTGGGGACTATCGCCGACATTATGCCCCTGCGTGATGAAAACCGCCTCATGGTTCGCGCTGGCATTAACGCACTTGACGAAAAGCCGCGACTCGGGCTGTCTGACTTGCTTTTCAAGCTCGGTCTTGCGGGACACCACCTGGCAAGCGTTGATCTTTCATGGAAGCTCTGCCCAGCGATCAATGCCGCTGGTCGCATGGGCAGTCCGGACAAAGCCATTGCCCTCCTGCTTGAGGACGACCCGCGCCAGCGCGACGCCCTTGCCAATGAGTTAATCGCCATGAACGATACGCGCAAGAAGCAGGGCGCCGATGCATGGATTATCGTAGAAAAACGCGCCGCTGAAACGATTGCACGTTATGACGGGATGCTGGCTCTTGCGTCCGGTGAGGAAATCGCACGCGGCATCACTGGCATCATGGCAAACCGCCTTCTTGACCGCTTCAGGACTACGGCCATCGTGGTTTCCTTTGGCAACGGCGTGTATGTTGGTTCAGCGCGTTCACCTCGCGGGGTTGACCTTCACCCACTGCTTGAGCAGTGCGCAGACCTTTTCATTGATTGGGGCGGACACGATTGTGCCGCTGGTTTCAGTTTGGAAAAAGCCAAGTGGCCATTATTTCTTGAGCGTCTCAAAACCACTGTTCATGCGCTTGCCCTCACCCCGGTCACTCACGAAAAAAACGCGCTTATGATTGACGCAGAACTCCCGCACAGCTACCTCACGCCCGATCTGCTCAAGTTAATCGACCGTTTCGAGCCTTACGGGGAAGCCAACGATACCCTTTGTTTCATGGCAAAGGGCCTGCGCATTGTAGACCTAGCGCTTGTGGGTAAAGTTGAGGCAAAACACGTTAAGCTCACGCTGGATGCGGGCAAACACAAATGGCCAGCGCTTTACTGGAGCGCTGTGGATAAGGTAAGGGGCGAATTTGACATAGGCGACAAGGTTGATCTCGTTTTCACGGTTACGCGGAACTGGTTCAACGGTACAGAAACGCCGCAGATCATCGTAAGCGACTTACACCGGTCTACAGGCGTGTAAAACGGGCGTCAGCAGCATCACAATAAGCGCCATGGTATTCTCCATGGCGCTTCCTTTCTTCAGTGCATAGTGGAGTTGCGCTGTATTCCGCCGTTGTATATACTATCTTCTTTAGGCAAAGGGACTTATTAGCGAGAGCGCGCTCTATCTCTGACAGACATCTCCAAACCAGATGTACCTCTCCCGGAATCCCCTGCCAATTTCGCTCTATATAAGTATAGTAAGAAGGCTTCGGGGAAGGGTGTAAAACTTTTTAGGAAGGGTCTGAAAGATTTTAGGAAGGGTGTAAAACTTTTTAGGAAGGGTCTGAAAGATTTTAGGAAGGGTGTAAAACTTTTTAGGAAGGGTCTGAA
>JAIRYV010000032.1 GCA_031267685.1 Treponema sp. | reverse complement strand
TAACATACTTTTAGTGTACTGGGGCGGAAAGTACAGAAAGGAGGGACATGATAAGCCGCACATTATCACCACAACCCCGCTCGACCGCGCCACCGTCCGGATCTGCTTATTCACCTGTCCAAGCGATTTATTCACCTGTCCAAGCTATTTCTTCACCTGTCCCAGCTATTTCTTCACCTGTTACAAGTTAAAACCGCTTACCAAGCGCGTTACTGCCGCTCATTTCACGCCGGAAAGCGCAATGCCTTTCTCAAGGTCTTGCTGCCGGGACCACAAGAACCAGAGCGGTAAAAACAGATACACACAGGACGCAGCGAAGATCAGCCCAACACGGCCTGTCGCCAACCGCGACAGGTATACTGAAAGCGGCTCCTTCGCATAGTCATCAATGAAAATGACCGCTTGTTCCACAAGGTTCCAATAGTCAATAAAAGTGAGCATACAGAGCGCAGCAATGGCAGACTTCAGCTGAGGAATGATCACTCGCGTGAAAACCTGCCAGTGATTGGCGCCGTCCATGCAGGCGGCCTCAAAGCAGGATACTGGCAGGAGCCGCATACTCTGCCGCATCAGGAAAACGCCAAACGGCGAAAAAATGCCCGGTAACATGATGGCAAGATAGCTGTGCCTGAACCTCAGAAAAGTGGCAACAATGTAGTTCGGTACAAGTACAGCTTGTAACGGCATAAGCATCACCAGAATGTATGCCATAAACACCTTTTCTTTGTACTTCCATTGCCAAATCGTAAAGCCGTAACCCGTGAGAAGCCCGATCAGCAAATTGCCAAGAGTAACCGGAACCGTAATTTTGAGGGAATTGCTCAGTAGAATCATAAACGCGGGCTGCTCGATCAGCGCTTTCGCATACTGCTCAAGGCTTATGCGCTCAGGGATAAGCATCAGCCGCATGAATTTGCTGGTAATGCCTTCAATTACATCAAACGTGGTCAGCTTTGATGTATAATTCATCGTGATCGCGGATTCTGTCATAAACGAGTTGGTAAACGTAAAGATCAGGGGAAAAAGAAAGAGCAGCCCCAGACAGTAGATAAATACGGTGAGCGCTTTCCCCTGGTTTCGCTGGCGTTTCATAGTCCAATCGCCGCCTTTCGTTCCAGCCGCAGGAGCGCCTGAGTGAACAGCAGGATGATAAGCACGAGTATCGTGGCAGCGCTGCATAAGCGCGGGTAATTGAGCGAGGCAAACTGGTTATTCATAAAGTGCTGCAGAGTATAAATGCTCTCATGCGGGTAAGAACCGGTGATGAGGTAGATTTCTCTGAACACCTTGAACGAGTTGACAATCGACATGATGAGCGCCAGCACAAAGCTGGGCATGAGGCATGGCACGGTAATGTGTATAAAGCTCTGATGAAAGCCCACACCATCCATTGCAGCTGCCTCATAGTAATCTTTGGAAATGTTTCCCAGTCCCGCGAGGAACAGTACCATGTTATAACCAAGATTCTTCCATATAAATATCAGGGTCATCACCACAAGCGCGAGACTTGAGTCCAGCCAATTCACTTTGCCGATGCCCAGCGCATGAAGCATACCGTTGAGCGCGCCATCGTAAGCGAAAAGCGTTTTCCAGAAAAACACCAGCGAACCAGACGGGATCACCAGCGGAATCAGAAAGAACAGGGAACAAAGCTCCCGGCGTTCTTTGGATAGTTTGTTGATGAGCAGAGCAACGCCGAGGCTCAGTCCCATATTGAGCGGCACAGAAAGCCCGATGAAGCGGAGCGTGTTGAAAAGCCCCCGTACATACGCCCGGCTGTTGAACAAGGCCGCGAAGTTACTGAAACCCACGAATGTGCCACCAAGAGGCTTGCTCAGGAAGGCGTAGTACAGAGATACACAGAACGGCAGGATGAAGAAGAGGAAAAAACCAACGAGACCAGGAACAAGGAACATGGCCACAACGCACTGCATCGACAAGGACGCAGCCAAAGGCGCAGGCTTCACCGCACTCTGCTTATTCACCACACAGAACCTCCATAAATCTTAGATAACTTAAAGTTACAGAAGTAATCTGTAGCTTCTCTGAAGTTAACTTCAATTTGAAATATGTCCTGACAAGATAATACTCAGGATACAGGTGCAGGGCAACCTTGGACATTGCCGGAAGTACCTTCGAGATTTCAGGAAATGGACTATTGTTTTTTTTATGAAAAAGATAGATACTTCTACTGCAATACTATGGGTATACCAGTTTCTGGTTCCGCGCCTAAGGCTGGGGAGCCTTTGCATTGAGCCATAGCTTTGCACGAAGTTGATCTTGTATTGACTTCCCTATCCATTTGATTCGAGGTGTTTATGGCTATAAAAGCGAGTGTATACATGCTAAATATCCATTCCATCGGGAGTAAGTTACTCCTACCCGTAGGGTTGTGTTTTGTTCTTTTCGCCTTGCTTCTGCTGAGTACTATTACCCTCCTCACCAGGTCTACTGCAACTGCTTCATTCAAAGCGAGTATTGACGGAAAGGATAACCTGGTGTACAGCCTCATTGACCAAGAAATCGCTTTTCTGGAGGAAAAGGCCCAATGGCTTACCCAAGAGTCGGGAATCATCGGCCTTCTGACTGGTGAAGAAAGCGCTCTCTCCCAGGCCCAGATGCAGGTTATGCTTTCAGCACTTGAGGTAGAGGGCATCGCTGTAGTGGACGTGGAGGGCTACCTCATTATCCATAGCGCCACTTCCCAATCCGACGCCGCCCGGTATGTGCGGACCATCGTTTCCTACACCGAAGACCAGCAGGCAAGCACTCGGCTCTATTCCCTGGACAATAGCCTAGAACTCATCTCGGCGATCCCCCTCTTTAAAGAAGGGACGCTCCTCGGTTATAGCTTTATCGAATATAGTCTTCAGTCGGATCAATTCCTCGACCAACTACAGGCACTCACCCAATGCGATATTGACCTCTACCATGGGTTTGAACACCGTAACAGCTCACAAGGACTCTCGGAATGGTCTAACCAGCGGAAGACATGGATCACCCCGTTCACTGGAAGCATCTCTTCAGATCACGACCAGATGATAGACACGGTACTGGGTCTAGGAACCACCTTCCAAGGGGAATACCAGGTTGGAGACACCACCTACTACGGAGTGCATTTCCCTCTGAAAGACGGCGCAGATTCTCGAGTGGGCATCATTTCCATGAGTCTGCCCATGACAACAGTGGATAACACAGTGGCTATGGTTACCCGCGTGGTTATTCCTCTCTTACTGGGAGGGTTTCTCCTGCTTTTAGTGGTCTTACTCCTCCTATTACGGGGTATAGTCATCCGCCCTCTCAGGACTACTGCGGTTACGACCGCGGAGGTCTCACAAAACTTACGCTCCAAAGAAGCGGACTTCACCTATCAGATACCGGTTCGACGTAAGGATGAGATCGGAGTCATCATCGGGAGCATCAATAGCTTCATTGCTTCCTTACGGGGTCAGATGATCCAGCTCAAAGATGCTCAAGCTGCCCTCACTGACATAGGGGAGAATCTGGGAACTCAGGCTGAGGAATCGGCCAAAGCCAATAGCCGGATTATGGACAGAACCATGGACATCAAGACCCAAACACAAGGACAAAGCCAGTCTCTGGAGCGGACAAACCAGGTTTTGGTTAACGCGGCCCAAGCCCTTCAAGGACTCAATGTCTTAATAGCGGATCAGAGCCTGGCTATAAAAGCATCTGCGGATTCGGTTGGAGATATGGAAGGGAGTATACAGGCGGTTAAGAGCGCTGTGGAGGGTCTGAAGGACCAGTTCCAAGCTCTGGTTCAGGTGGCGGATACGGGCAAAGCCCGGCAGAGTGAAGCGGATACCCATATCCGGCAGATTCGCGACCAGTCCGAGACCTTGATGGGGGCAAATCAGATCATCGCCAAGATCGTCTCCCGCACGAATCTTCTGGCCATGAACGCTGCCATTGAAGCAGCCCATGCAGGCACGGCAGGTAAGGGCTTTTCCGTGGTAGCCGATGAGATACGGGGCTTGGCGGAAAACGCCCGAACCCAATCCCTGCTTATCAAACAGGAACTCACCGGAATTGCCCAGTTGGTTGTGAATACAGCCCACAGTTCTGCAGCCTCCCAAGAAGCATTCCTTATGCTCGTCCAGGAGATCAAAACCACCGATACATTTATCGAGAAGATACATACTGCTATGGATGCCCAGGGAGGAGCTTTGGTCAAAATCGAAGATGCCTTAGCTGCCATCAATCAGGCGGCCTCCCGTGTACAGGAGACTTCCCAAGACATGACCAGTCAGATGGACCGAGCGAAACAGGAACTGGATACGCTTACCAGTATTGTGCAGGATATTCAGATGGGGATTATCGGGATGGGGGAAAGCGCCCAGGAGGTGAACCAGGCTGCGGAAACAGTTCTGGCTCTGGCCCGGGACACTCATCAGACAATTCACCTCATGGAAGAAACCATTGGTTCCTTCCAGGTATAAGGAGTTATTATGGAGAAGCAAAAGATGAACAAAAGAAGTGTTCTATGGATGCTCTTGGGTTGCCTCGCTACGGGGATGGCTTATGCCCAAGACCTAAGTATTGACTTTCGGTATAACTGCGCCCAGCAAGATTCGGGAAATTACCTCAGTTATACTTCAGGTATTCGCTATATTGAAGCGAATAAGGATAGCTTTGACGCGGTTTCAGGGGCCTCACGACAGCACTCGACTTCTCTGTTTGCGCCCCTGGAGACTGACATCATGGGACGGGCGACTATCTCCAAGGGCTTTCGAGGACTCTTGCTCTTTTCGGTCTCCGCTGATGTTACCCGGCAGGAGGACAATCTCCATGTGTACCAGGAAGGAAAGGTCATTACTATGGAGTTTGTGCATCGGGGCATAGCCTACCAGATACAGACGGACAGTCAAAGCCGCCTGAATTTCCCCCGTGGGCGATTCCTGAAGCGGACCATCGGGTATATTGAGGGCCATGATCCCCAGTTTATTTCTCAAGATTTTTCTTCTGACGGGACCGTATCTCGGGTTGACTGGAAAAAGGTCTGGGACCCAGCTACTCCTTCGGGACGGGCCGTGTCTGCTGGTAACGCTACCCAGACAAGTTCCATCCAAACCGATTACGGCGACATGATGGCCATGTTTAACTGGGATGGAACCCTGGATGTGCAGTTGGATAATCAGTCGGTACTGACCATTACGGGTGTTCTGCGTCCAGTGAAGCGCTAAGACCCGGCGAGGCGTAAAAGCAGATATATATAAATTTGGATACGCGGCTACTGTTTGAAGGTTTTGTGGTGAAGCTGAGTTTACATTTGAACCTTTCTGAGTATCGCTATACCTTGGAAGTAATGAGCGCCGATAGTATCGGCGTTTTCTTTCGGCATGGAGGAATGAAAAATTCCGAGAATTGAATAGAAAAAGGTATGGACGACTAAGACAGGGTGATGCTATAATCAAATCATCTAAAGCAATGGCATTGAGGAATGGTGGCAGGGAATCACCAATGCTCTCTTTTGCTGGTTAAAGAGGTTTTACACATGTCTGTAAGACCTTTACACATATGTGTAAGAGTCTTACACATGTCTGTAAGACATTTACACATGTCTGTAAGAGTCTTACACATGTCTGTAAGACATTTACACATGTCTGTAAGACATTTACACATGTCTGTAAGACTCTTACACATGTCTGTAAGAGTCTTACACATGTCTGTAAGAGTCTTATAGGACATTGTAAAGATTCTGGGGGATACTAAGAAAGTTATTTCGTTGATATACGATCAGTGATTGACTTCCTTCACGAGCGCGGGATTTAGCGGACTGGTGTAGGACTGTCTATCCGCTGCAGAGTTATGATAGAATCATTGACTACTATTGGAGAAATTATGAACTTTGATTTTCCTGTTTATCACAATCCTCTGAAAACCCGCGCTGATCTTGCGCAGAGCCTTGAGGAATTGCTTGCGCCGCTTTCTAGTCATGCTGTACTGAGCGGCTACCATCTGGGAACCGCGGCGGCTCTCTACTCACCAAATATTGCCCGAATGGAAGCCTGGTGTCGTTGTCTTTGGGGCATAGCTCCGTTCATCGCAGGCGGTGGAACATGGACGGACACTGCTGTGTTACAGAACATGCTGATCCGGGGGGTCAACCCTGATGATAACGCATACTGGAATGGCTGTGAAGATCGGGATCAACGGCTTGTGGAAATGGCGCCTCTTTCCTTTGCGCTGATACTCGCGCCCCATGTGTTTTGGGATCCATTGGACGAGCATAGCCGGCGCAATCTTTACCACTGGCTTTCCTTCATTGAGACGCGGAAACTACCGGATTCGAACTGGCACTTTTTCCGCCTGATCGTTCAGACAGCTTTCCGGATGCAGGGGCTTCCGGTAAACACAGAGGCGGAGGAAGAATCGTTTGCGGTTGTGGAGTCTTGCTATAAGGGTGATGGCTGGTATGAAGACGGGAAAGGAGGATACTTCGATTTATACAATCCTATGGGCTTTCATTTTTACAGCCTTGTGCTTGCTGCGCTTGCGGAACAGCAGGATACTATGGCGGCGTTTGCAACAGCGCCTATACAGCGTTTTGTCAAGCGATTCCGTGAACGTGCGGAAAAGTTCGCACAATCCTTTACCCAGTGGTTTTATAGGGATGGCTCGATGATCCCCTATGGGCGTAGTCTTACCTATCGTTTTGCCGAGTCCTCGTTTTTCTCAGCCTGTGCTTTTGCTGGTCTTGAAGTTGTACCTTGGAGCGTGATGAAGGGCATTGTGCTACGGAATCTGCGGCGCTGGTTTTCCCGCTCAATTCTTGACTCCGGCGGCATCCTCTCGGTAGGCTACGCCTATCCAAACCTCATCATGGCGGATGCCTACAATTCGCCTGGCTCACCTTATTGGGCGTTGAAGACATATCTCATTCTTGCTTTGCGGGAAGATCATCCTTTCTGGAGGGCTGAGGAAGCCCCCGCATTCCCGGAAACGGCTCAGGGTGGTCGGCACGTACAGCATCGTTATGTAACGGACAAGACTCCTGGGTTTATCATCAGTAACAGCGCCGCTGACGCGCAGTTACTGTGTGCGGGAGATGCTTCGTCCTTTGATATGAATCATGGAGCGCAGAAATATGGCAAGTTTGCATACTCGGCGCGCTTTGGTTTTTGTGTATCTCATAGTAATTATGGTCTTGAAAAGATCGGATGTGATTCGATGCTAGTCCTTTCGGAAGGGGACGGCTACTGGCGGGAACGCCGGAAGGCGATAGATCGGGAGGCTGGAGAAAAATGGCTGAAAAGCCGTTGGCAACCATGGAATGGTGTAAGTATCATCACAGCATTGGTGCGTATGGGCGACTGGCACGTGCGCATTCATCGGATTGAGAGCAGCCGTTCCTTACTTGCGGTGGAAGGCGGCTTCTCAGTTCCACGCTGCAATGACACGGACGATGCGCTGCCTATCCGCAATGCTGATGGGGAAGGGGCGAGTTCGGCGTTGCTCCTTTTCCCTTGGGCTGCGTCTTGGATTGTGGCGTTGGAAGGCGGTTTTCCTGATGACCTGGCGCCCGTTTCCTGTCGGCGAGGTTCTGTACTTGTTCCCGCGCCAAACCTCAACGTGATTCATCCTCAGGTAGCGATCCCCACGCTGGAGGGGACTGTGGAACCGGGAATCACTTATTGGGCGTGTGCGGTATGGGTTGGCGATGGCGCCTCAAGCGGGAATGGCGGAGCTAGTAAGCCTCCGCGTATAACGGTGTGCAAGGAAGACCGCAATCGCGGCGGCGGTGATCGATATCGCTTTGTAGTTTCGGATGATTTGGATCACATTGCCATTGCAATGCCGGTTTGAAACGCAGCCTTAAACGGCTTGAATGGGTAGTGCTAGTTAATGAAGCAGCGGACAGTCCGCTGCGTTTTCTCTCGCGTCGCAACCCATTCCTTCCCATGGGCCTCCAGCCGTTTGCGCACTATGGCTTCCTCTTCCATGAACTGTTCATAGGACGAGTACCGTTCTGCGTACATCTGCTCGCCATGCTCCAGGATATCCAGCGGGTGTCCTCTTACTCGTTTTTTCATGATATCCTTCTATCGTATAATCAAGAAGCTTGAAACGCTTCACCTGATAGTCATAAGTCGCGCCATCTGGAAACTCCAGACGCAATGTTACTACATCAGGGGTGTTCTTGGTCGTTTTCCAGTACATCACTATGGAACGCGGAAACTTCACCGTTATCACATTCCCACAAACCGTTTTGCTCCGTAAGCCTGCCTGCCAATCGTACTCAAAGACTCGTAACGCTATGTCTTCGTCATTGTTAATCTGTGCCTCAAGGTGATAGGCACAGACCCTGTTAATCACAATAAGTATGTCAGAGATGATGTGCCTCAGATTGCGCGTTACGGTTTCAGTTTTAGGGTACTCAACCGTGCTATCAGGTGCATGAAATGTACGATGGCCACACTCGACAAGTGTAAAAGGCATTTGAACATAAGATCAAACAGATGTTGTGTCGCTCGTTTACTCATACTTCCAGATGCTTTTCTAGTCGTTTGTGCTTGCCATCTGGTAAAGGACAGTCCCCTTGTTTAGGAAACCCCACTCTGCGCAGATACGATAAACAACGCGTAAGCTATCATAAACAGCCTCTGAACTTCCTGTCAATAATGCCTTACTCCTTTGGTGAATAGTTTCCACTTTTCGTTTATGGTTATATCATACATTATGACTACAGATTATAACAAAGCTCCCTTAAAAATCTTCGCGGAGTATTACCGGCCGCACCTACTCTTGTTTGGCGCCGATATGCTCTGCGCGTCGTTAAGCGCCGGCGTGGACCTGCTCTTCCCTATGATGACCAAGTACACGATTGAAACCCTTCTGCCCCAACAGATATTCAGCTTTTTCTTCATTATGATTGGGCTTATGGTCGGACTCTACCTGCTCCGTACCCTGTTTTCCTACTTCATAACCTATTGGGGACATACGGTGGGCGCGTACATTGAAGCTGATATGCGGCGTGACCTCTTTAAGCATCTGCAAACGCTGTCGTTCTCATTCTACGACAATAATCGTACTGGCCAGATCATGTCGCGGGTAACAAACGACCTCTGGGAGGTTACTGAACTTGCTCATCATGGCCCCGAAGACCTGTTTATATCAATTCTGACGCTGGTAGGTTCATTCATCCTCATTCTTATGCTGCGCTGGGAAATGGCGGTGATACTGTTTTGCATTGTACCGCTTATGGTGATTCATACTGTGTACTCACGGCGGCAGATGATGAAGGCATCACGGAGCGTGAAGGAACGCACTGCCGAGATCAATGCTTCGCTGGAATCAAGCATATCAGGCGTGCGAGTCGCCAAAGCGTTTACGAATGAGTCTTATGAGACGAGTAAGTTCCGAGGCGGGAACGAGAACTACAAGTCAGCCAAAAAGGTGTATTACAAGTCCATGGCGACCTTTCACTGTAAGCTGGATTTTTTGCTCCATATACTGAATGTGGTCGTTCTAGCGGTGGGCGGTGTTCTCATCATGCAGGGGAAGATGGATCTTGCGGGACTCATCGCCTGTAACCTCTTTGTGGCGGCCTTTCTGCAGCCCATACGCCGTCTCGCGGGCTTTGTCGAGCAGTACACCACCGGCATGGCAGGTTTTGGCCGCTTTGTAGAAATCATGCGTATACAGCCGGACATTCGCGACAAAGACAACGCCATTGCGCTCAAGCATGTGCGTGGCAACATTGAGTACCGCGACGTTACGTTCTCGTATAACAACGATAGAACCGTGCTGGAACACATCAACCTGCGTGTCTCAGCGGGAGGCACAGTGGCGCTGGTTGGGCCTTCCGGCGGCGGCAAAACCACGATCTGCCACCTGCTGCCGCGCTTTTACGAAATCAGCGCTGGTTCCATAACCATTGACGGCCATGACATCCGCGATCTCACGCTTGAATCACTGAGGCGGAACATTGGCATTGTTCAGCAAGACGTGTTTCTCTTTGCCAGCACGATTAAGGAAAACATTGGCTATGGCCGAATCGACGCAACCAACGACGAAATCATTGAGGCCGCAAAACGCGCTGAGATACATGACGACATTATGCGCCTACCAGATGGTTATGATTCTATCGTCGGTGAGCGCGGCATCAAACTTTCCGGGGGTCAGAAACAACGGGTGAGCATAGCCCGTATCTTCTTAAAGAATCCGCCGATCCTCATTCTTGATGAGGCTACTTCGGCGTTGGACTCAGCAACTGAACTCAAGATACAGCGGGCCTTGGAGGAGCTATCCAAAGGTCGCACTACGCTTATCATCGCACACCGGCTGTCCACAATTCGCAACGCGGATTTCATTGTAGTCATTGACGATGAAGGTATCAAACAACAGGGCAAGCACGAGGAATTGCTAGCCCATGGCGGATTGTATGCAGAACTATACACCGCGCAGTCCAGCGCAGTCGCTATTCCAGCATAACAAGACTGCCCCACGCGGGCGATTAAAAATGGATCAAGATATTAAGATATTGAAAAGAGAACGGCCAGCTCCTTGTATTACAAAGAACTGACCGTTTGCCGGCGGTGGGACTTGAACCCACACACCCTTGCGAGCAGCAGATTTTGAGTCTGCCGTGTCTGCCATTTCACCACGCCGGCATTTTCACCGTTTCTTACTTTATACCTCTTTTTTGAATCTTTGACAAGGGGTATCAGCGGCAATGTCAAGATTTTTTTTAAATAGTGCGCGCTTCCGTGCAGTAATCATGAAGCTCTCCTATATAGTCTTACCCGCTTCACGTCCCGTTGCCATGGCTTTGACGGCCTCGTACACAGCGCGTCTTTTATAATCACTGTTCCAACGATTAATGCCTATATAGTCAAAAATTATCGCACCAGTGTGTCGGCTGAAGCGGTCCATCTGCTCAAGGCAGGTGAGCATTCCATTACCAGTGCCGCCTGGCGAGGCGACCAGTAAGACCGGCTTGCCTGAAAACGCCCGGCTCTGACCAAACTCGCAGCGGCGCAGGCGGTCAAAGAAGCATTTCAGGGACTCTGCCATTTCACCCCAGTATACCGGCGTGATGAAACAGAAGGCATCCGCCTTCCACACCTTTCCCTGTGCAGCGTTAAAACCATCATCGCCAAATACGCAGGTATGCTCTTCACGACAGGTTCCCCAGCCATTGCCGCAGACATGACAGCGATCCAGTTTCTCCAGCGTGAGGACTTCCACCTCAGCGCCGCCATCCAGCGCGCCCCGTCGCGCCTCCTCACTTACCGAGTAACAGAGACCGTCTCGCTTAGGATTACCAGAAATAATAAGATAGTTCAACAAAACTCCTTACTTCTAAACCTATCACTTCATCTTTATAGTGGCAAGCCTATCTAAGTTCCGGGAACCAGTTGCCGGCGCAGGTGTAATGCAGCCAAGAACAACAGGGTGTCTCGCACCAGTTGCGCCTGGCACATTGGAAGAGCAGCCATGCATAGTTTCATGCGCCAGAAGTGCGAAAGCAACCGCTTCCTTTGAGTCTGAATCCCAGCCCAAGTCTTCCTGGGTACGCATAGTACATTCCGGCAAACGTCGGGCAATTTCGTCGAGTAGTGTTTTGTTATGGACGCCGCCTCCGCTCGCAATGATTTCTTTTGCAGGACAACGCGGAAATACGAAGCGGCGATAGTTCAACTCAATCGTAGCTGCGGTGTAGGTCGTTGCAGTGGCAAGCCAGTCTTGCGGACCGATACCAATGTGCGAGGTAAGCGCCGCCTCCACAAATTGTACACCATACAGTTCGCGTCCCGTAGCCTTTGGCGGTGGGGCGCTCACATAAGGAATAGCCATCCACTCGGCTAGAAGCGCTTCGTTGACCGCACCAGTCGCGGCAATCGCGCCACCATCGTCATAATCAATTCCGTAAAAACGCTTTGCCAGCGCGTTAATGATCATGTTACCCGGGCCTGTGTCAAAAGCAAACACCTCATCTAGGCCACAGTTTGCGCCCAGAGCCGTTACATTGCCGATGCCGCCAAGATTTTGCAGTACGCGTGGATGATCAGCGCGGTACAAAAGGTATTCCGCATAGGGTACCAGCGGCGCACCACGTCCACCTGCAGCTATGTCCATCGCCCGCAGGTTCGATACCACCGGAATACCAGTCTCATACGCGATAATGGCTGGCTCACCTATTTGCAGTGTGGAAGCTCGGTATAACTTCTCATTTTCTGCGATATGATACACAGTCTGTCCATGCGAACCAATACACTCCACATCGCCAATCGCAACACCTGCTTCCGCCAGCACTCTCTTTGCCGCCTGAGCAAACCAGTACCCAAGTTCCACGTTTACGCTGCACAGGAGCCGCACATTCGATTTTTCAAGCGAACAGCAGTCCAGGATTTTGCCACGCAGCGACTCGGACATCGGCAGCGAGACAAAAGCCACCGGACTGATCTTGTCTCCATCAATCCGTATCAGCGCCGCATCACACCCATCCAGTGAAGTTCCACTCATCAACCCAATAGCATACGCCATCTTAGCCTCCTAAAAATGATGACAGGCCATAAAATGGCGAGCCTCTACTTCCATTGTATCGGAGTTTGTCTCACGACATACTGCGCTGGCACGGAGGCAGCGCGTATGAAAAGCACATCCCACAGGTGGATTTGCAGGATGTGGTACATCATCCTCAAGCACAACGTGCCCTTTCTTTTTGAGCGGGTCGTGGGATGGAACAGCCGCGAGGACCGCCTGGGTATATGGATAGAGCAGTCTTAGATAGACACTTTCCGTCTCGCCATATTCCATTGTGTAAGACTCTTACACATATGTGTAAGGCTTTTACAGACATGTGTAAGACTCTTACAGAATACTGGATAACCTCTTTAAGCTGGCAAAAGGGAATATTGAGGATTCCCAGCCGCCGTTTCGCAATGCCATTACTTTAGATGGTTTGATTATAGCATCATCCTATCTTACTCATCAATACCTTTTTCTATCTTTGCAGGAAGACGTGTTTGATCCCATATCGCCGTCATCAGAGTGGTTGACCATAATATTGCCATCGGCGCTTGCAGCTTTGGTAACAATTGCCGTAGTACACATTTGCACAATCCCTCCTTATACTATACTCAGACCATCTTTATAAGCGCCAGGTTTTAGCAGAGCCTGTAGTTTTATGGTAAGACATTCATCGCGTTCTGTCTACTACTGAAAAGAAAAAAGGGGTATGTGTTTCGGACATTCGGCCTTTCGGGGTTTTCCACATCACCAAACCATTTCACCGTTTTTCATACTTTTACGCCTAAACGTCCTGCCACCTATTCCCCGCAGGATGCGGGCAAGAGGCTGCTTTAGGCCGCGCCCGGAAGTGCACAAAACAGCCACACCACGCACAGAGAACCCCTTCCCGCAAAGTGGCACAGGAGGCGCAGCGTTCAAGTCGCGCCCGGTAAATAGCGTAGTCAGCGCAAAGGGACGGTTCGATGGGAACCGCCGCCGCAATCTCAGCAGCTCGGACAGCGCTCATAAGGGCTGCTGAGCCGTTGCAGCGAGGACACGGCGGCTTTGTCTCGGTCATGCCAGGTCCAACGTTACCACCGACATGGGCGGAAGCGTTACCGCAAGCCCGCCACCTGAAACCGACACGCCGCTATAGTCCTTGACCGTAACCGTATCTGGCTTGTCAAAGGTATTGTGAGCTGTCATAGTTTCTGCCGTAACGATCCTCCCTTTCGCCTTTATCGACGGGCTTAACGTTAAACCCCGCAGTTCCACCTTCACTTCTTGTTCTTGCTTCACATCAATATTGGTAAGGGAAACATGGAGCCAGCCATCACTATCTTCTGAAGCGCTGGCACTGACTGCGGGAAGGTCGCCGGACGCTTCGCTTTCCACATACACCGGCAGCTTCATCGCGTCCTGGTGAACCTTGTATAGATCAAAGACGTGATAGGTGGGCGTGAGGATCATCTTTAGACCCTCGGTAAGAATCACTGACTGAAGCACATTGATGGTCTGAGCGATGTTGGTCATAGAGACGCGCTCGGCGTAGTTGTTGAAGATATTGAAGTGAAGCCCGGCCACCAGCGCGTCCCGGAGACTGTTCTGCTGGTAGAGGAAACCGGGGTTGGTTCCCGGTTCCACATCAAACCATGTTCCCCACTCGTCAATAACCATGCCGACCCGGCGCTTCGGATCGAATTCGTCCATAATACTGCCATGTTTGCGCATAAGCTCGTCCATGTGCGCTGCTTTTCGCATGGTGATATACCATTCAGCCTCAGAAAACTCCGTAGCCGCCCCTTTCTTGGCCCAATCGCCGGGAACCGTGTAATAATGCAGGGAAAGGCCATCCATATGTCTGCTGGCTTTTTCCATCAGCACCCTTGTCCAGTTAAGGTCGGTTCCATTGGACCCAGAAGCTATCTTGTAAAGCTGGGCGTCCCCGTAGTTCCGGGCATAGGTCGCATAACGGCGGTAGTTATCGGCGTAGAACTCAGGCGTCATGCTGCCGCCGCACCCCCAGCTTTCGTTGCCGATGCCCCAGTAGCGCACTTTCCAGGGTTTGATGCGGCCATTCTTGCGGCGGAGTTCCGCCATGGGGCTTACTCCATCGAAGTTGCAGTACTCAACCCACTGGGAAAGCTCTTGTACTGTGCCGCTTCCCACGTTGCCGCAGATATAGGGTTCACAGCGCAACTGCTCGCAGAGTTCCAAAAACTCGTGGGTACCGAAGCTATTGTCCTCGGTAACGCCGCCCCAATGGGTGTTGATCATCTTTGGCCGGTCTTGCCGGACGCCAATGCCCTCCTTCCAGTGATACTCATCTGCGAAGCAGCCACCTGGCCAGCGGAGGTTGGGGATTTTGATATGTCGTAGAGCAGCGACTACGTCATTTCGCACGCCTTGTGTATTGGGAATGACCGCCGCCGTGTCCGCGTCGTTCCCCACCCAAAAGCCGCCGTAAATGCAGCGTCCAAGGTGTTCCGAAAAGTGTCCGTAGATGTGGCGGCTGATCTTGACATTGCCGTCCTGGGTTTTCACTATGATTCTGTTCATGTAGGTCTCCTTCAAATTACTAATCTTTCTGCTTTTGACTATACACTATTACGGTTTATCCATATATAGTTAGCCTCAAACATTTTCTTTAGATACAATTTCATCAACTAGACATCGGTACAATTCTGGCCTGCGGTCTTCCATGTACTGAGGACATAGAGACCGGATTTCTATTATAAATTATCGCCAATTCAAGAATATTGTCAATTAACATAATTCCCTCCAAAAATTCTTTTTTTATATTTTGAGAAAAAATTTCGTCCTTACATAAAATCTATAACCTATTTTTGTTGCTATTATCGCTAAAAATATAGATAATAGTACACTTGCATATACCATATATTCTTTCTCTAGGAAATAATTTATATATGCCAATCCATTATTAATCCAAATACCGGAAGTGCCATAAATGCGACTGCCTTTTCATCTCCCGAAATAAATGTTCCTATTGATGCAAGACAATTCCCTAGCCAAAAATATAAAAGGGTATTTATTACGGCATATATATTATATAGAATATAGTATCCATTCATCAAAAAATACATATAAAATATTCCAAAAGGTATAAAACCTATAAACCATCATAATTACATTCTTTGATAACATGACTATTAATGATTTTCTAAGAACATAATTTATTTTCAATGTTTGATTCCTTCTATCGGAAAATATTGAATCCATTAAAAATTGAGATGATATACTAACTCCTACCATAAGCGTTAATATATAATACATATTATTTTTATTATATAATAATTTATCGCTGCTTTTGCTAATGTATAAAAATGCTAAAATCATTATAGCCTCCAAACCCATATTTTTCCATGAATAAGCAACTTCTATGATTTCTTTTTTCACCAATTCCAAAAAATATTTCATCTTAATCCTCTGCATACTTAAAATATATATCTTCTATCTTTTCCAATTCATTTTTATTGTTCGTTCCACAGATCATTCTCCCCTCTTTTACTATGATAAAATCGCTACAAATATCCTTGACTAAATTTATGTCCGAATTCGGTCTTATTTCAGCTTTAATTATCTCGGCCATAATTTTTTGACTTACAGGATCGATCCCTGTAAAAGGCTCATCCATCAATAATAGTCCAGAATTGGTAACGAGAGAACAAGCCAGCAAGAGTCGTCTCTTCATACCAGCGGAGTAATGCCCAACAGTCTTCTTCTCATGTCCTTTCAGTTTTATTATTTCCAATAATTCAAGAATAATATTTTCATCAGTTTTTTTATTGGCGCTCAAAAGTCTTATCTTTATATTTTCATATCCAGAAAGTCATGGATATAAACCTAACCCTTCAGGCATCAGATTTAATTTTTTGTCCTCAGAAAAATTCCATTGTGTAGTTCCCTGTAATGGCTGTATCAATTTTCCAATAATTCTCAATACTGTTGTTTTACCAGCTCCATTATGTCCCAAAATTGCCAAAATACTATTACGATATATACCCAACGAAAAATTTTCTAAAATATTCACTTTTTATTATATGAGAATGTAATATTATGTATTTCTACAATAATTTCTTCCACAAATCTCTCTTTTTATCTTTTTATTATTTTATGTATTTGATAAGTATAATATTTCTAAAATTTCTTCACCTTTATTCTTTATGTAAACAGGCTTTTGAGGATTCATATTATAATAGTTTCTTGATTCTATTATATATTCTTCCCCATTTGTTATAATTACCCCCTTTCCAGTTATTACATAAATACTAAATTCAAATGCCGGTTCTCTTAATACTTCATCTTTTTTTATTGAGAAATATACATGTATTATGTGTTTTCTTTTATCAAATTTTGAAAGCAGCCCTATTCCATTAACGTTATGAAGTTTTACACCGTTTTCTTTATTCACAATTATTTTTGTCGGGTATTCTTTAGAGAAAAAATTGTTGAATTTATGTAGCCTTCCTATGAATTCTAACTGTTCATCCGATGTATTGGAAGTAAACTTTTTTTCTTCTGTTTTTTCTTTTAACTCTATCAAAGAACGCATCTCTCCTTTTTCATTTGGTTCATTTGAAAATGCCGTTACAGGCGCTATTTCATTATTGTATAATTTCACAAGCGTATCTTTTGTTAAAACAAATATCTCCTCCGGCTCAATTTTTACCTCATTGTACACAACCACATTTCCATTATGCACATCTATTTGCCAAACACTTTTTTCTTCATCATAAATTTCAAATTGCAGGCGAATGTTATACTCCTTGTCGATCTTCTTTTCAAAAGTCTTTGCAAAATCGTTAAAAATACCTTTACTGTCCATCTGTAACTCCTTATACGATACTCATACTGGCTAATCTCCCGCTCCATGCGCGAAACACGATATGTCTATAGTATCGCCATCTTTGCAAAAACGGTCAAGCGGTTTTGATAAAAAAGTTAAAACTTTCTAAAATGATAGAGAGAAAAGCGCTCAGGGAAAAAACGGGGACACTTGAGCAGTTTCAGTCTGAAATGGTGTTCGCTCATTAAAGTCCCCGTTTGCCTACGCTATCACTTGCGATTGTATCGGAGATGGCGGTCCCATTCTGCCCTTTTCGTTCTGCCAGTACAGCACTATATAGAGCGTTTTGCCAAGATCGGTACCATCAAAGGTGAAAACTTCACGAATGCGGGTAAGTAATCTGCTGTTGGTCAGTTCTTTGTGGCTCGTAGGAACGGGTTCGCCGACTTTATAGTGAGCCACCGCGCCGTTGTACCCTTTGGGGCGGGCAGGATGCTTCACGATGATTTGCAGATACCCGCCATGCTCAAGGGAGAAAGGAACGACTTCCGTAGGAACGCCTACCTCAGTGCGCCTGTTGTCCTTTGGATGAAGGCCAAAGCCTAACAGGATTTCTGATGTTACTGTGTCCAGAGGATTAGCGTCGAGGTAGGCTTTTTTTATCTTCCGCATGTTGTGGGTGAGCGCAATTCGCTTCTCATTGCGGTCTCTGCGGTCGATTCTGCCTGCATTGGGAGTTCCGGCGATGTGGTAGGCAGCGGTGTAGGCGGCGAATTTCGCCGTGTTATCCGTTACTAGCGCAGCAGGGATGCCAAGCAGATCAGCATGAGCAATCGCACTGGCATTGAAGGCCGTAGCGAGGATCAGAAATTCAGCCTCGCCTGGTGAAAAAATGTCTGTACTCATAAGTACTTCTCCTTATAGCCGCTTTTAGCGGCAGTTGGTGTGGTTTAACCAATATACTAACATACCATGTTGATGATTACACCTGTGTCTATGATAACCTTTCTTTCTGTTTTTGTAAAGTGAAATTTTTGATTTCTATTATAAAATTTTAACTTCGATATTGCAATTTTTGCAATACATCTTGTAAGTTTTAATTTCGATATTGAAACTCTTGCCTTCTATCTTGAATCTCATACCTTCCATCTTAAACTTCTTTAATTCAAGATAGAATTTCTTTCAATAAATCTTGAAAGTCTTATAAGATATCTTGTGAGTTTTGCTGACATGAAGAAAGGGGGGAGTCGGGGGATTGTAACCCTCTCTTCGGGGCGTTGCGGGGAATATCCTCGAAGAGGGGGAAGCAGAGAGCGTAGGCCGGAGCATGGAGAAGACTTCTCCTACCTGTAGCAGTGCTGCCTTACATGGGCAAGGATACAAGAGGAAATGATATTGAAGAAGTAACTATGCTTAGAAAAGAAATGGAAAACTTTGTTTGGTCTTCACAATCTCAACGTCAGGCACTATATGAGACTCCGGCGCCTTATCTATTCAGCACGTGTTAGATACCGACATCTTACCTAAACCGTACCGTGAAGCAGGTCCCTGATGTGCCGTCGCTTTGTACTTCAACTTGCGCGTTATGGAGCGCGGCGGCGTGCTTGACTATGGAAAGCCCCAAGCCCGTGCCACCGGCATCTTTACTGCGGCTCTTGTCCACGCGGTAAAAGCGCTCGAAGATGCGTTCCTGTTCAGCGACGGGGATTCCGGGACCGGTATCAGACACCGAAAAAATTATCCGCCCTTCCGCCGGACTGCCCGCAAGAGAAGACGCCGTGTTGGTTTTCAAAGCTATGCGAATTTCGCCGCCTTCCCTGTTGTACTTTACCGCATTATCCAGCAAGTTGTAGATCAGCTCCTCCAGAATCCTCGCCCACCCGGTAAGTATCGCTGCTTCGCCATCAAACGTGATGGACAAATGGTATTCCTCTGCCAAAGCGCTTACGCGCATCAGGACGCTTTGTGTAAGGGGCAGAAGATCCACTTCTTCCATTGGAAGAGATTCGTTTTGTTCATCCAGATGGGAAAGCATAATAATATCTCCGATTAACGTGATAAGCCTCTGTGCCTCCATGTATATCTTCCGTGCAAAATGCCACATGTCTTCCGGCTTTGCAAGACCCTCCGACATGATCTCCGCGTATCCCGAAATAGCCATAAGCGGCGTTTTTAGTTCATGGGAAACATTCGCGGAAAATTCCCGGCGCAGCTTTTCTCGATCTTCCTGTTCGGTTACGTCCAGAATGACAAGCACTGCGCCGAGTATGGTTCCGCCGTCTGCCACGGGATTGGCGAAGATACGTAACCGCCGTTCCCCAGAAGAAAGCACTGTTTCCGCAGCAACGCCTGAAATTGCTTTTTTTACTAAGAGCCGGAACGCCTCCTCCCGTCGCACTGTCAGGGCATTCCGGTTTTCAATGCCTTCAAGCCGGAGATCTAAAAGTTTCAGACCACTTTTATTACAGGAAAGAACTTGTGCGTCCCCGTCCAGAATAATCAGACCCTCGCGCATATTGTCGGTAATCGCGGTAAACTCAAGCTGTGTTTTCCGCTGTCGAGAAAGCTGTGCCTCTATCATGTCGTTCTGTTTTTTCATGCGGGATAAGAACGGTGTAAGCTCATCGTAGGTAACGTTGCTTTCCGGCGTATCAAGGTTAAGGCGGTTGATGGGCGCTACAAGCTTGGCCGTTACCCGTGAACTGATCATGGCTGTCAGGCCAAAGATAAACATGGCAATTATAACGGTAATAATGATAAGCCTGGCAAGTGAAACAAAGATACTATCTGTTATTTTTGCCATGCGCAGGATGTTTCCATTGTTAAGCCTGACCGCGTAGTAGTAGGTCTGTTTCCCTACGGTTTCCGAAAAGCGGGTTTCCTCGCCTGTGCCGGTTCTTATCGCCTCCTCTACTTCCTGCCGCGAAAGATGGTTTTCCATGGTTTCCTCGCTAGTGCTTGTTTCAAAAAGCACACGGCCATCAGCGGCTATGAGGGTGATCCGCGAAAAAGTCCCGCCGGGCCGCCGGGTCGCCGATATAACCTTGTCCAAGTAGTTTATGTCGGATGATTCAAGGGCTACGCGGATGTACTCTGATTCAATTACTAGGTCACGCTTCATCAGTTCCGCGTAATCCCAGTAAACAGCAAAATGGATCAGGGAGGCGGTCAGTAAAATGGAAAAACCCGCCAGCGCGGATGCGAACAAAAATATTTTACGCCTCATTCGGCTGCCTCTGTTTTATAACCCACGCCGCGCACGGTCTGAATAAGTGTCCCGCAGGAACCTAGCTTTGTTCGCAGTGTGAGGATATGGGTGTCTACAGTCCGCGTTTCCATGGCAAGAGAATAATCCCATACTGCATGGAGAATCCGTTTTCTGGAAAGGACCACGCCCGAATTTTTTAACAGATATACCAATAAATCAAATTCTTTTAAGGTGAGGACAATTTCCTGACCATCTGCCATAACCTGATGGCGCGATATATTTACATATAAACCATTCATGCGGTATTCATCCTTTTCCTCACCCGAACCCGGATCAGCACGGCGTAAAAGGCTTTTTACCCGCGCCACAAGTTCCATCATGCCTGCTGGTTTTGCCATGTAATCATCCGCTCCAGAGTCAAGCCCAAGCACCTTGTCGTATTCAGCGCCTTTGGCCGTAAGCATCATAACCGGAATTCTTTTTGTGAACTCGGCTGAACGCAGTTTTTTGAGTATGACAAGGCCATCTTCACCGGGAAGCATGATGTCCAGTATTACAAGGGACGGCGCGGCTTCCCGTGCCGCTTCCCAGAATTCCCTGCCAGAAGGGAAGCCCCGTGCTTCAAAACCAGTGTTACGAAGCGTATAGACCACCAGCTCGCGTATATTCGCGTCGTCCTCCACAAGGTAGACAAGGTGTTTCATTTACTGTGCTTCCCAGTGATGTAATACTCGACCCACTCGGCGATATTTTTCGCGTGATCCCCGATGCGTTCAAGGTATTTCGCTATCATAACAAGGTCGATGTAAGCCTCGCCGTATTTGCTGTCCTTTGCGATAAGAGAAATAACTTTGCTTTTCACCTGCGCGAAAAAATCGTCCACTATGTCATCATAAGCCATAACCGAATACGCTTTTTCGAGGTCTGTGGCGACAAAGGCATCCACGCTATCTCCAAGCATCTTCGCAGTTGCCCGCGCCATTTCCGCTATGGGAATCTCCTTTACAGCCTCCGCGTTTATGACGAACTGCGACAGCTCCGCTATGTCAGCCGCCTGATCCCCAATGCGTTCCATGTCAGTGATCATCCGCTGAGCCGCTGTTATCCGACGCAGATCTCCGGCCACAGGCTGTTCACGCAGGAGCAGGTGTACGGAAAAAGATTCGATTTCCCGCTCCTTCAAGTCAATTTCCCTTTCAATCTCCCAGACCTTTTCCCGCAGGCCTACATCCCCGTCCGTCAAGACTTTTATCGCGTTGGCTATCGCATCTTCACAGAGCGCACCCATGAGTATAAGTTCCGTGTGTAAATTTTCAAGCTGTTTTTGATACGTTTCACGCATTAACCAAATCTCCCTGTAATATAATCTTCAGTGCGTTTGTCACGAGGCATGGAAAAAATTGATTCCGTTGAATTGAATTCCACTATTTCACCATGAAGAAAAAAAGCGGTTCTATCGGAAATCCGAGCGGCCTGCTGCATATTGTGAGTAACAATGACAATAGTGTAGCGCTTTTTCAGTTCCGCCGCAAGGTCTTCGATCTTTGACGTGGATATAGGGTCAAGCGCGCTCGTGGGTTCGTCCATAAGTAGGACTTCGGGATTAACCGCAAGCGCCCGCGCAATACAGAGCCGCTGTTGCTGACCGCCCGAAAGGGACAGCGCATTTTTTTTCAGCCTGTCCTTCACCTCATCCCATATCGCCGCGGACCGCAGGGACTGCTCGACTATTTCATCCAGTTTTACCCTAGACTTTACACCATGTGTACGCGGGCCAAAAGCAATGTTGTCATAAATACTCATGGGAAAGGGATTAGGTTTCTGAAAAACCATGCCGACCCGTTTCCGCAGCAGCGTTACATCCATGCTGCCGTATATATTTTCCCCGTCAAGAAGTACGGTTCCGTCAATCCTACAGTCCGCGATAAGGTCGTTCATCCGGTTAATGGTTTTAAGCAATGTTGACTTGCCGCAGCCGGAAGGCCCGATAAACGCGGTTATCTCGTTTTCAGACATAGAAAGGTTGACGTTTTTCAAAGCCTGATACGCGCCATAGTATAATTGAAGTTCTGTTATACTTATCTTGTCCATTGTATACCTGTTATATTCGCAATGGTTCCAACACTAATCATATTTTTTCCCTGCTCCCAACTTTTTTGCCCCCATGCTTGCAAGGGCGTTTATAATCACGACTAAAACAAGAAGCACCACCGCTGTCGCGTAGGACTGTTTTATATGCAAACCCTCGCTCGAAAGACTGTACATGTGAACCGCCAGAGTCCGCGCCGAAGAAAACGGGCTGTCCGGTATTTTTGCCACAGTCCCAGCAGTAAAGATCAGCGCTGCTGTTTCCCCCACAATGCGGCCAATGGAAAGAATCACGCCGGAAAGTATTCCCGGCATGGCAGCTGGAATCACAATGGAAAAAATCGTTCTCAGCTTACCCGCGCCTAGGGCAAAACTGCCTTCTCGATAGGAATCGGGAACTGAAAGCAGGGCATTTTCCGTTGTCCGCATAATGACCGGCAGTACCATGATTGCCAGAGTAAAAGCACCCGCAAGAAGCGAATATCCCCAGCGGAGAAAAATGACAAACAAGAGCATTCCGAAGAGGCCATAAATTATGGAAGGAATACCTGCGAGAGTCTCCGCTGCCAGGCGCACCAGAAGGATCAGACGGCTCCCACGCCGGGAATATTCGGCAAGCCATATAGCCGCACAGATTCCCACTGGCGCTGAAACAAGCAGGGCAGCAAGCGTAATGATAACGGTGTTTACCAGCGCGGGTAAAAGCGAAACATTTTCACTGGTATACTCAAACGAAAACAGTTCCAGCGAAAGGTTGGGAATACCCTTTACGAGTATATAGCCAAACAGAAAAATAATAAGAGCTATCGTGATCCCCGCCGAAGCCATCACCAATAACCTGAGAACAAGCGACAGAAGATGGGAGCGTTGCGGGGCAAACCCAGAGACTTCGCTCGATTTCCCTAGTGAATCGAAAACATTGCTGGGGATCATCCTTCTACCTTCCTTTTGCTAAGAGATAATAGTATATTGATTATCAGAATAAATACAAACAGAACGACCGCTGTTGAGATAAGCGCCTCGCGATGCAGTTCCGCGGCATAGCCCATTTCCAGCACGATGTTCGCGGTAAGAGTGCGCAGTCCACGAAAAAGCCCACGGGGAATCATGGCCTGGTTTCCGGCGACCATGATAATCGCCATAGTCTCGCCTATAGCGCGGCCTATGCCAAGCACAATGCCGGCCATTATGCCCTGACCAGCAGCAGGAAGCACGACAAAGAAGACGGCTTGTTCATGCGTGGCCCCCAGAGCAAGCGCACCTTCGCGGTAGCTTTCAGGCACAGCGCGGATCGACGCTTCGGATATACTGACAATCGTGGGGAGTATCATAAAGGCGAGTAATAGCGAGGCGGTTAACAGGCTTTTCCCGCTACCACCAAAAAGCAAGCGCAGTGCCGGAACCATCACCACAAGGCCGAAAAAACCGTAAATGATCGAGGGGATTCCGGCGAGCAGGCTCACCGCAGGCGACAGGAATCCGTAGAGGCGCTTCCCGCAGAACTTTGCCATAAAGACAGCGGTAAACACGCCCAGAGGCACGCCGAAAACTATTGCCCCGGCGGTAACGTAAATACTGCCCAGTATCATCGGTGCTATGCCGAATAGATCACTTCCCGGCTTCCACGTTTTACCCAGAAGAAAAGCCCCCGGGCCGATCGTGCCTATAGCCGGGATTCCGTTGATGAATAGGAACAGACATATCAGAACCACACAACTGATGCAGACACAGGCTGCCGCTGTAAAGATACCGTGCAGTATTTTTTCTTTCATTTTAACACCAACACAACCTTACCTAACAGTGTCCCAGGTTGTTACCTGGCCCAGGTAAATCGCCCGCGTCTGATCCCTGCTCAGATTGTTCAAGGGATTTTCCTTATGGACGATTACGGCAATGCCGTCAATGGCAATCACCGTGCCGGTCAGCCCTTTTTCCAGTTCGCTGCTCTTCAATTCCCGTGAAGCCATACCGATGTCGCAGATACCATCAATGGTGGCGTTCATACCGGTAGAAGAATCGCTCTGCTGTATCTCGATGCTGACACCGGGATTGATCTTTGCGTAGGCTTCCTGGAGCTTTTCCATCACCGGCGTTACTGACGAGGAACCAGCAACAACAAGTCTACCAGAGGGCAGAGCGCTGGTAAACGCGCCCGTGTCATCCCTGGGCACATAGCCATTAGCCGCGATGACTTCCTGCCCATTGCGACTCATGATAAAGCCAATAAAATCCTTTGCCGTGTCTTTTACTTCTCCCTTTACGGCAATATAAAAGGGGCGCGTAATCTTATACTCCCCGCTTGCCGCGCTCGCCGCACTTGGAACAACACCGTCTATGGCAAGCGCCTTTACGGTATCGTTCAGGGAACCCAGTGAGATATAACCAATCGCGTTTCTTTCGCCCGCAATCGAAGTCATCATAACTGCGGTATTGTTGGTTATTTCCGCTTCAAGAGTAATAGCATCCCTGTTATCCGCGTCGAGAACGCCGAAGAGTTCCGTAAACGCGCTTCGGGTTCCCGAACCGTCCTCGCGGGACATTACCACGATGCTTGCGGACGCCGTGCCTCTGCCACTCGAATCCTGTCGCCCGCCGCCTGCAAATACAGGCGCTGAAAGCAATGCAATCAACGCCAGACCGATAAACTTTCTCAAATTCATAAACATTTCTCCATTGGTTTTGTTCATGTCTTATAGTTACCAGACCAATGTCAAATCAAAAGATGGGTGTTTGTCAAATCTGTGTAAAGTTTACGCCTCGATGCCGCGTGTCTGACACCACGCCTTTGACACCCATCTCTGACCGCGTGTCTGATACTACGCCTCTGACACCACGTGTCTGGCACTGCGTCTCTCACCACGTGTCTGACACTGCGTGTCTGGCACTATGCCTTTGGCACCCGTCTCTGACACCGCGTGCCAGACACTGTGCCTCTGCTACCGTGTCTCGACATCGCTTGATAAAAATTCATCTTTTTTGTATTTTCCTCTTGCGCTCTTTGTAAACCTGTGGTAGTATCTTCTTAACCTATGGCTATACTCGTCAGGCCCTCGCCTGCTATCCTTATTGCGATCTTCTCTCCCCTTTCCGGCTTTGATGCAGAGCCTGTCCCTAAACAACTGCCTATTCTCACTATACACACTATATATAGTATTTTGTGGAGTTTAAGTGTCTTAAACTCCAGTTTAAGCGGCTTATCCGCCAGTTTAAGTGTCTTAAACTATAAGGATAAGGACATTCTTCTCATGCAAATATGGCGCCCAGCGCCTTATATTAATTTATCATGGTGTGATTCCAAAAACCAAGTGGGTTTAAGGGCATGCCAAGACACAGGAGATTCTTATGGGTTACATTCCTGGTAAAGCCGACAAATATGTGCTGTTTGTCGACAACTTCGTTCCCGCTGTTGATACAAACAAGACAGCGTGGGGTATCCCGGACGCGGAAGTGACGACTCTCAAGGGCGCACACACTGCGTTCAAAACCGCGTTTGCTACGGCAGCAGAGCCAGCAACACGGACCAGCGTTGCAGTGGCTGTGAAGAACACCGCTATGGCAGAGCTGACAGCCCAGATACGCCAGATGGTGGAATTCCGCATCAGGCGGAATCCGGTAATTGATAGGCCAGCTCTTATTGGATTGGGCTTGAAGCCTTTGGATACACACCCTACGCCAATCCCCGATCCAGATACGATTCCCCAAATCGAGATAACGATGCCCGCCCCTCGTACCTTGCATATCAAGTTCCGCGCTGAAAACGCCAAACGCTGGGGTAAGCCCGAAGGTATCCACGGGATAGAATGTCTCTGGGTAATCGCCGATACTCCGCCCGCAAAGATAAAAGACCTCTTGCACTCCAGCTTTGCTACCAAAAGCCCGCTGGAACTGAGCTTCGATGAGGATGAGCGGGGCAAGCGGGTATACTTCGCAGTACGCTGGGAGAGCGGTACTGTGAGAAAGGGCAAATGGAGCGATGTGTATAATGCTATCGTTCCATGACCTTTGACTGTGCCAGAGGTCTACGTTTCCGATAGCTTGTACAAGGGATAAGAGACGAATCTAACGGTTCGTCTCAATACCCTCCGCGCGTATCGGCAATCTGCGCCCGACAAGAGTTGCTGTAGTCAACCAGCACAATGCCTGTGCATCACAATACTAACCAGCAAAAATATACTAAGATTCTATCCGGTTATAAGATATATGTCTACCATACCTCTCAGCATGAGAGGTATAGTCCCCTTTTAATTAAGAAGGTCTTTGAAGGATTCATATTGGCCTGCCATCACGCCGAATACCAATAGTACCATAAGGGTGGTAATTAGCATAAACGTTCTGGCGGTTTCAATATTTCTGCGCGGTTTTGGATCGAAACTGTGTTCACCGCATAATGTTCCGGCATATATACTGTTTATCCAATTTCATTCTACCTTAAAGCGCGATACTTCCCTTAACAAAATGTCGATGTTCTCTTTGTTTTTACCAGTAAGGTCGTTGACCTGGGTTACTGCGGTATTTACCTGGGACGCGCCGGAAACCATCTCGTTCATGCCGTTGGTGATTTCCTGGGTTACTGTTTCGAGGTTATGCGCCTCTTTAGTTACCTGGGAACTCCCTTCAAACATTTCCACCGCTCCGCTTGATACGTCCTGGGTAATGCTATTAACCTCACTTATCACTTCCAGTATCTGCTTGCTTCCCCTGTTCTGCTCCTCCATGGCGTTTTTGATAAGTTCTGCCTGGGCGCTTACCGACTTTATACCTCCGTCAATAGCCTCAAACTTTTTCAGCACTGACTCGTTGGAAACGCTTATCTTGTCTATCGAGGTTTTTATCTTTTTCAGCACAGTACTGATGGTCTTGGACTGTTCGCCGGAAGATTCGGCCAGTTTTCGGATCTCGTCGGCAACCACTGCAAAGCCCTTGCCCGCATCCCCCGCGTGGGCCGCTTCTATAGCCGCGTTCATAGACAGCAGGTTCGTCTGACTGGCGATGTTTTCCATCACCCCGTTTATCTCCAAGAGGCCCTCCGATTCCCGGGCGATTTCCTGAATGTCCGCAGACACTTCCTGTAGGCCCGCCTGACCCACACCCGCAAATTCTGCCAGTTCCTGTATACTCTTCACGTTTTTTTCCAAGGTTTCCGACACGGACCGGATATTCGCAATCATCTCTTCAATAGACGATGAGGACTTGGACACTGCGCTGGTCTGTTTTTCCACATGGCCGCTCAGTTTGTTGATGTTCATCGTGATCTGTTCCATGGTGGCGTTGGTTTCGGAGACTCCGGCGCTCTGGTTCAGTACCCGGCCTTTGATGCTCTCGATGTTAGCGGTTATTTCGTTCATGGCCGCGGCGGTTTCCGTCATATTGGAGGAAAGTTCTGTGCCGATGTCGAACAGTGCGGAGGACTGGTTTCTGATGATGAGTACCAGGTCCCGTATTTTGGAGATGGTCAAATCAAAGTAATGCGCCATATTGCCTATTTCATCTTGTGTTGTAATGTTCAAGCGTCTGGTAAGGTCGCCTTCCCCTTCTGAAATGTCCTTGAGCATACTGGCGGTATGGTTAATCGGTTTGACTATGGAACGGGATATAAAAAGCGCCGCTATCGCTATGAACAATACCATAATGACCGCTATCGTAATATTTGCGGTGAGTATCCGGTACAGCGGCGCCATGATGACCTGGTCGGAAACTACGACAGCAAAGGACCAAGGGGTCGTACTTTGTCCAATGGTTATGGGCGAGAAAAGAATAGACACTTTTTGGCCGACTTCCGTACTGTACATAGAAAAATTGAACGGAGAACCCTGTTTAACCGCTCTGATACATTCATCAAGATAAGAACCAAGCATACCACTTTCGGTTTCCTGCATGTGCTTATTGATTCTGACGGCGTCAAAATGGGCAACTACTGTACCGGCATTGCTAAAAACTGCAGTCATATTGGTACCAAAGGGCTTGACGGCCTGAGCCATGGCTTGAATTCTGCTTGTCTCAATATCCGCGCCAACCACTCCCACCACCTGTCCCCTCTGTTTTATCGGAACCACCAGGCTTATTATCAGTACCATTTTTCCTGCGACGACGTCTTCGTAGGGTTCAATGATCGATTCCAGGCCGGATTTGCGGGGTATCTGATAATAATCGTCCGTATTGTAACCGGACAGAGATTTCATTGCGATGTTTGCGCCATCCCGGGTAAAGTGGGGAATATACCTTCCGGTACTGTCGGAGCCGTTCTGATCCACATATTCATTGTCCCGTCCGTCCAGCGCATCAGGCTCCCATGCGCTCCACAGGCCGACTACTTCGGGATTTGCGGCCAGCGCCCCTCTCAGTATTATATCAAAGGTGGCTCTGCGCTCCTCAGGAGCGATGTTCTCATACTCCTGTTCCATTATCTGCGCGATGGTTCTTACCATATCCAGATATACTTCCAAATAGATCTGAATCTCCTGCCCGCCCTCGTTCGCAGTGCCACCGGCAACTTCAGTTGCAAGCTGCCTGACTTCTATCTGGGAAAGCATGAGAGACACAGAAATCAGGATACCCGTTCCAATAAGGTTAAGGGAGATAATGATAATAATTAATTTCTGACCAATTTTCATAAATACTCCTGAGGTTGTTCCAGAACCTCTTTAATGTAGTATGTTTTAAGACCTTAATTTTTTTGTTGTCAACTTTTTGTCAATACATTGTATACGCTATTCCTGCGGCGCTTCCTGTAGCCTGCGGCTGCTTTCATGGAACACCTTCTTATACGCTTCTCATGCGCGTATCCATCATACCATTGTCATAGACTAACCTCCTTTTCCCTTCATCTACCCGTTCCTCCAGAAAACTCTGTAAAGTGAAATTTAAAGACTTAGCCGGGAGCTGAGAGGAAGATAAACAGTAAGCAGACAGATGTTCGGTGGACATCTGGCGTTTTCTCAAGTTCATAATAAAGATTCTATCGAACTGTGAAAGAAATAGCAACTGGTTTCCCTTCCAAATTTTATTTTTTTCTTGCCAGTTCTAAGCCACACCCGCTCCTGAAACAGGCGCTTTGCGTACTGGATCAGTACGTGCGCTTGCCGGTGTATGTTGTCACGTTTGCCGTATCTTGAAGCTTATGCGCTGTATGGGCGATGGGCCAAAGGCGGCTATCTTGGCGTAATGTTCCTTTGTGGGATAGCCTTTGTGCTTTTCATAGCCGTATTGTGGGTAGAGCATGGCATAGCGGAGCATTTCCGCGTCCCGCGCGGTTTTTGCCAGAATTGAGGCGGCCATGACTTCCGGCACCAGGGTGTCCGCCTTCACCAAAGCACGGCAGGGAACGCTGATGTCCGGCGTAACGTTCCCGTCAACAATGACCTCTTCGATATCCGCTATGGCGATAAGCGGCGACGAGTCTTTGCGGGCAAGGAGCATAGCTTCAAAAGCGCGGGTCATGGCAAGGAGGCTAGCTTGCAGGATGTTTATAGCGTCGATTTCCTCATGGGACGCCCAGCCAATACCCCAAGCAACAGCACGTTCAACAATGATGCGCCGCGCTGTCTCCCGTTTCTGGGCGGACAGCTTTTTTGAGTCATTGAGCATACTGACAGGGAATTCCGGCGGCAATACAACTGCTGCCGCGCAGACCGGACCCGCTAGGGGACCGCGTCCGGCTTCATCAATACCACAGATCACGGGCGCCTCTGCTCAATCACCTCAAGCGCGGGCCGTAAGTCTGGGTCATGCGTGTAGTAGTAGGTCTCAAGTTCATCGGCCTTTAAGCCCATAAGCTCATGGCTCATGTAATGAATCCACATATCTTCATCATAGATAGACAGATCGTGCTTACGGCACCAGTAG
This sequence comes from Treponema sp., assembly GCA_031267685.1. Lineage (GTDB taxonomy): Bacteria > Spirochaetota > Spirochaetia > Treponematales > Breznakiellaceae > JAIRMT01. The sequence continues at coordinate 7,060 of JAIRYV010000032.1, read as the reverse complement.
TCTGGCTGAACGGCAAGCTGTTCCGGCTTGTCGCGGAAGAACTTGTAATCATGCACTGCGACTTTGAGATCGTGCCGGGGGATACCTCGCGCCAGGATGATCTCCGCGAGGTGGTTAATAGTCAGGCCCGTGTCAAAGATATCGTCTACAAGTAAGACCTTGTCGCCTACACGCAGATGTTCGGGCGCGTATGTCCAGCCCTCAACCATGATCTTGCCAGACTCACGCACGTCAGTATACGAGCGGGCAACCACCGCTGCATAGTATACCGGTCGGTTGCCCCGGCGGACAATTTTGAAGTATTCGCTAATGACATTACCCAGATAAGCTCCGCCCCGCAAAGATACATAGATAACATCAGGGACAAAGCCGTTTTTATAAATTTGATGAGCCAGTTTCAGTGCGTTGTTCCGCACTGTGTCATAGGGAAGAAATTCTTTTTTCATAGTACCACGATTATAAAGCGGAGATTGCCGTATCGCAACGTATGGCAATGACGCTTAACGATAGCCATTTGTTTTGGGCTGATGGATAAACCCAAACAGACTGCCGCAGAAGCCGCCCACGATATGGGCGAATTCTGATATGTTGTTGCTTTCAAACGAGTTCACTATCTGCTGTCCGAGATAGAGGATCAGCACGAGGATAAACGTAAGCGGGATTTCGCCTTTACTGAAATTCGTGAAAGATGCGAGTAGTATCATCATGAAGACTATACCGGACGCGCCAAGCAGGGCTGTGGGGAAAAAAAGCACGTTAAGCACACCGGTAACCAGCGCGGTTATGAACATCATGAAGAGCAAGCCTCGTGAGCCATAATAGGCTTCAAGAAGAGGTCCCACCAGCAAGAGTAGGGCAAAGTTGGATACCAGATGTTCCCAGTCCGCATGGCCAATCACATGGGAAAACAGCGTTACCCAGCTATGTACGCTGGTAAGCTGAAAACTGCCTTGTCCCCATACCGCGAACCAGTTTTCGGTGAACCCGGGAACAAGGAACTGGTTAATTATCAGCACTGCCACGCTGATAAACGTAAAAGTTAGAACTGCTGGAGCGTTATATTTCAAGCGCATAGCTTTCTCACATACATGTCATTCATCTCCGTCAACATCGGAATAAAGAATCTCGTTGATAACACCAACGTCAAAAAAGTCTGGATCAAAGTTAGGATAGTATGCCAGAATCTCACTGCTTTTCTTTTTATGTGGAGCATTGAACGCTTCTATCAGCTGCTCATACCCAGTCAATCCACCACAGCCTTCGGGCGGGCTAGAGCGTTTGCCACTCAAACAGACCGGATAACGCCAGTCTGTCTCGGAAAAGTCGGACGAAGGCATGATCTTGCTTACCAGAATATCGTGTACCCACTGATCGCCAAAGTCGTAGACGTAGGTAAAGCACTGTTTGTCGGCAAGATTGAGCGAGTCAAGGGTGTAGGTATGTTCGTTCTCTATGTCCAGTGAGCTAAACTCATGGTCTGGACATGAACCATAGTGAATCTCGTTTATCTCAAAACAGTGCGAGTGGGCGTCAGTCCAGTCCATGATGTCCTGAATCACATAGTGCAGTTCTCCCAGTGTGAAACATCCGGGGATCTGCACGGTCCGCCAGATCAGTGGTCTCGTATCCTTGAGCGTAATCCTGAAAACAAAGATATGCTTTGGCTTGTCGTCGTCAGGCTGAACCAGATGGAGCTGAGGGCGTTCTGGAAACTGAGGCATCCCAGCGCTGAGCTGTTCTTCCGTGCTTTGCTTCATCATCTCAATGGTTTCGTGTATGCGCGGCAGAATTTCGTAGAGTTCCTTAGCATCCTCTTCATGCTCAGGACCAATGTTGTTGAGTAGCTCAAAGTATGCAGTGAAGCTGGCTATATACTGGCCTAGTCCGGCTACCTGCTGTACTGGCGAATCAGCGGAAATCGTGAAACGACGGCTCAGTCCTGACATCCACTGGGAGTAGTCTTCCAGAATCACCAGTAGGCCGTTTCTGACCTTGCCTCCCACTTGATCCTTAAAGTAGTTGTAGGACTTGCTGACTTTTGTCCATAGTTTGCGGAACAGCTTTTCGATAGCGGCCCATTGCTTTTCCGAGAACTGTTTGGCGCGATCGCCAAAAATCCGCAGAATAACAGCTTCGGTGTAATCGCTAAACTCATCGGGTGCAATCATACCCTTGTGCCGAAAAAACTCGTCGCGCAAAAAGGCTTCAATTTCCACGGCAGAGTAGGACACGTTTAGTTCGTCAAGCAGGGCTTCCAGACTGCCTGGCGCCACGCTCTGGGAGGGTTGCTCGGAACCAATGTCTTTGAGATACTGGGAAAACTTCAGGTCTTTTTCATACCAGAGCTTTGTCTCAAAGCCCATGGACAGTATATGCACTTTATTGGTCAGCTCAATGAAGCCGCCCAGATGTATTGGCGGTGTTTTGAGGATAGCAGTTCCGGCATAGTAGTAAGCGTAGGCGATTTGCTCATCGATCTCTTCAATAAAGCCACGGGTATGAAAGACTTTGTGAAAACCGGTTTCTAGTGCGCTTATCCATTTCGTGGAAGACGCCATAAGGCCCCGCCGCTTTTCCTCGCTGAGGTAACTTATGGTATAGATACCTTCGGTCCAGTTATGCGTTTCACAGAGGATAGCGTCTCCCCTTTTGAAGCCCCATTCATGGTACAGGGTGCGGAGATCAAAGACCGTGATCTGCACGCGACTCTGCCCTGATATTTCGCCGCTCTCCAGCACATCGAGGTTCGATGGCTGATCCTCGCAGAGAAATTCCCCCATGTGTTCAACGCCAACAAGGGTGAAGTAAATGTGCATGACGGCAAGCTCCAGCGCAACTACTTTCTGAGGAACTTTACCGACTTGAGTGCTATCCACGCAGAATAGAGAACACTCCCACGGATAGCAGAATGGAGCGCAAAACGGAAAAAACCGATGTCCGGGTATGAGAATACCCTGGCCGATCTCTTCATCTGTAGGAGAGATCAGAAACTGCGCGTCTTTGAAGTACAGATGCCTGGGTATGAAGGTACGGGAGTCTGACGAAAACACTTGCAAGCCGTGAAGGAGTAAGTCCTGGATTTCTTCCTGTGAAACGCCGCTCTTGCCACCAACTTTCATAATGCCCGGGTCCTTCGCTATATCATCAAGACAAAACGCGCTGTTCTGGCGCGAGATAAATTCATCGATCTTTTCGTCAAGTCGTTCCTGTTTTGTCATTTGCATGTATCCTTTCTTTTATAAGCCATGGCCTTTGCCAACTTACGATTTAATAAGCAATTCAACCGGACAATGGTCGGAACCTTCCACCTCGGCGCGTATAGACGCGCCTTGTATCCGCGACAAAAGCCCCGTATCCACGCAGTGATAATCAATGCGCCACCCCACATTTCGCTCCCGCGCATGGGTACGGTACGACCACCAGCTGTAATGCCCGCGCTCGCCCTGATGGAAGCGCCGGAAGGTATCCACATACCCTGCGGCAATAAACGTGTCCATCCATGCGCGTTCTTCAGGGAGGTAGCCAGGGCTGTCCTCGTTATCCTCTGGCCGTGCCAGGTCCAGTGGCGTATGCGCGATATTATAATCCCCGCACAGCACAACATGCCTCCCTTTCTGCACTAGCGCGTTACAACGCGTCAGTACCGCATTACAAAAGCGCATTTTATAGGGAAGCCGCACTCCGCAGTCCTGCGAATTGGGGAAGTACGCACAGATAAGCACGAAGTCTTCGTAATCAGCCACCAGAACCCGTCCTTCATCGTCAAACTCCGGGTTGCCCAGCAGATCAACCCCAAGTGGCGTTTCCTTACTGAATATCGCCACACCGGAATAGCCAGCCTTTTTTGCACTTGCCCAGTACGAATGATACCCCGCTGGCTCACGCAAGTCTTGAGAAAGCTGCTCAGGCCGCGCCTTTGTCTCCTGTAGGCAGAGGATATCCGGCGCATCTTCCTGTAACCATTGAACAAAGCCGCGCTTTTCCACCGCCCGTATCCCGTTGACATTCCACGATACGATCTGCATAGGTAATGATATAGTTTTTACCATAGTATTGACAAGCCACTTTGCAATACAGGACTTGACCTATATTGTAAAGTAGACATACCATAGATGCGTGAGAAGAAAACCTTCGTATAGTAGCAGTCTTGGCAGCGACTTAGCCAGAAATCTAAACAGCACTCCTAAACCCCGAATACCAATAGGGGCGCTTTTGTTCTGGGTTGTCTTCGCCATTATCATGTTCATCCTTTTTATGGTTAATAAGGAACGTATCAGTACCACAATCCGTAACGCGCCTTTTCCCTCATGGCTCTTAAGCAAAGAACAGGCAAGCATTGCAGCGCCTGAATCCACAGCAGCCTCATCTAATGGCAACCTCAGTTTGCCAGCGTTTTCTGTGCAGAACACGTCGGAAACGCTTATGGCGGAGGCTGCGCCGCTAAGCGTCATTGAGCCAAGCGCTTCTGCCATTGAAGAAAGCGTGCCAATAGCGATCCAGAATCTTCCTGAAATAGCCGCTCCTGAAGTAACAGCACTAGTGATAACTTCACCGCAGACCTTGTATTTTATCCAGATAGATCAGGATGGCACGATTCTACGCTCAAGGATTACACGGACAGGTCCGTCCTCAAATTCGCCTCTGCTTAACGCGCTCCAAACCCTCATAAACGGGCCTAGCTCTGATGAACAAAGACAGGGACTTATATCGCTCATACCAGAGAGAACCAGAATTCTGTCGGTCAATATTAGGGGTGAAACTGCTTATATCGATATGAGCGAAGAATTCCAATACAATAGCTATGGACGTGAAGGTTATGCTGCCCAGTTACATCAGATAGTCTGGACAGCCACTGAGTTTTCCAGCGTGAAGAGCGTACAGCTTCTCATTGAGGGACGACGGGTAGACTGGCTAGGTGAGGGCATCTGGATCGGCAGTCCTCTAAACCGGACTTCGCTCTAATCAATAAAAGGTTCTGAAGTGAGCGCGAGAATCTCTTCGCTTTCAACGTCAATGGCCCTCAGCCGTAGGTACTTTTCCGACTCATGGATGCTGATTACACCAGTCATGACGATTTCCGCACCAGTACGATGGCCGATTGACAAGGCCGAAGTATCGTCTACCTCGCCGGTAAGCTGGAAACGCCGTTCTCTTATGATTGGATCCAAGGTACGCCGTTCAACGAGGCTGAATATCCTTGAATCAAGGAGCAGAACACTGAGTTCTTTCACTGCAAACTCACTCTCCCTGAGATTGTCCGAGGCAATACTGATGAGCGCTATGGAAGACGTGTCAGGAAGTGTCTCGATCAAGGTATCGCAGGAACGACGAAGTGCGGCTTCCAGCGTGAATCCAATAGAAGGCTCCGACAGCGGCTCGACAACCACAGGCTCAGGCTCAAGCGCCACGAGTACCTCGACCGGCGCTACTTCTGGCTCTGGCTCCGGCGGCGCTTGAGGAGCTATTACTAACACTGGCGCTGTCTCTGACACCACCAGTTCCGGCACGCTTGAACAGGCTGCGTTGAATATGCACAAACACGCAAGCAAACCAATATAATAATGTGATATTTTCATAATTCTTTATCGGCTAACTACAGCAGGTTCATCTGACTGGCGATATTAGGTACCAATAAGGCTTGCTGAGGATATCTTTTCCGGGACGCCCTACTCAGCTCACTCAACCTTGAAGCGGGAAACCTCCACGACAAGCTGCTCTATCTGCTGCTTGTTCTCAGTGCTTATATCGTTCACCTGATGTACCGCCGTGTCTATCTGCTCCGCGCCACTCGCCATCTCCTGTATACCATTCACTATCTCTATCGTAAGCCGTTCCAGAGCCTTACTCGCCTCTATCACCTCACGGTTGCCCCCAAGCATACCCGCCGCACTCCCTTTCACCTTACCAGTGATCTCGTTCAGACTGCCTATGGTGTCCAGTATGGCTTTACTCCCCGTTTCCTGCTCTTCCATAGCACTACGTACATTCGCTTCCTGATCCGTTACAGCCTTTACTCCCTGACTGATCGCCTCGAAGTTCTCCAGTACCTCTCTGGTGGACGCAGTGATCTTGTCTATAGAAGCTTTTATCTTCTTCAAGACATCGCTTATGGTCTTTGACTGCTCGCTGGAGGACTCTGCCAGCTTGCGTATCTCATCAGCGACCACAGCAAAACCCTTGCCCACATCCCCGGCATGCGCTGCTTCTATGGCTGCGTTCATGGACAGCAGGTTTGTCTGACTAGCAATGTTCTCCATGACCCCGTTGATCTCCAGCAAGCCTGCTGATTCCCGTGCTATTTCCTGAATATTGTCCGATACCTCCTCCAAGCCGCTTCTTCCCACGTCTGCTGCGTGTGCCAGCTTAGTAACATTTCCTTCGTTCTGTATCAGGGTTTGGGTTACGCTGTGGATATTCGCCAGCATCTGCTCTATTGCCGCAGAGGATTGACTGACGCACTCGGACAGCTTCTGTATCTGGTCGTTCATTATGCTGATATGGTTGACCATCTGTTCCATGACCGTGCCAACGCCTTTAACGCTGGACTCTTGCCTGCCCGTTTGAGTCTTGATGCCTTGTATGTTTGCGGTAATTTCGTTGATGGAGGCGGCAGTTTCGTTCATGTTAGTGGCAAGGGCTATGCCTGTTTGAGCGAGTATGTCAGCCTCGTTTCGTATGGCCAGGACGAAGTTTTTGATTTTGTCCACGGTGAAGTTTAAGTAGCGGGCGAGGTCTCCCACTTCATCTTGAGAAGAAACCGTAAGTTCTTTGGTGAGGTCTCCTTCAGCGATGTCTTTGAGAATTGTCATGGTGTATGCGATGGGTCGACTTACGGAGCGTGCGATGAAGATACTGCCGAAGGACATGAGGAATATGGTAAAGGCGCCGATGATGATGCATATGGAGAGCATTCGGTAGACTGGCGCCATGACGGTGTTTCTGGAGACTGCGACCATGAGGGTCCAGGGTTTAGGGTTGTGTCCGATGGTAAATGGAATGGCGTAGAAGAGCATGGTTCCTTGTGCGGAGGGTGTGGAGAAGGAGGCTGTTTTTCCGGTGG
>JAIRYV010000008.1 GCA_031267685.1 Treponema sp. | reverse complement strand
ATGACTGGAGGAATAGCTATTCCGGTGAGGCCTTGCAATGTGCTGCTAAAACCTGCGCCTAATGTTGCGGCTTGTATCCCGAACCAGCCGATACTTGCCACCGCGATAGGGAGGCTGGTGATGACTTGTGCAGCAATGGTTCCCATAGCTTCTCTTGCTGTATCGTGGATTGAAAGGGCTGTATCGCTGCTCTGCATAGAGCTTAGGCACATATAGATTCCTACCAATCCATAGCCGATGATGACTGCTAAGGCGAGGTTGCCGACAGAAAATCCACCTTGGAGCATGCCTCCTATCATGGGCAAGGTAGCGCAAATCAGCGCACCTACCCAGATGCTCGCAACTCCCAGCATACCTTTTTCTTGTTCAATACCTTTTTTTATATCCATACTGTAACTCCATGTATCAATATATGCTGCTTTCCAATAAGGATCAAGAGATGCAGCAATTCGGACAGGATAAACGTATAGAAAAAAATTTATCACGAATTACACGGGCTGGAATTGCTGAAGAGGTGTTTTGAAGTGCTAGTAATGCTTTCTTTATAGCGGTACACTTGCCTCATGATACAAGAAAAAAGCCTTGTAGTATATAAAAACCGTCCGGCACTGGTAACCAGTGTTGGAGAAAAGCTCCACATAGCTATTCTTAACGGAGAACAACTCAGAGTGAGGGAAAAAGATGTTGAACTTATCTATCATGGTCCATGCGTCCTTATTGACCTAGTAGCCTGTGATACAGGCATTGCTGGGTCAGTGTCTGACGATGTTCGGGGTGCGTGGGAACTGCTGGAAGATGGCGTGGTTTCGCTGAAAGAGCTTGCGGAGTTGGTGTATGGCGAATATACCGCCAGAACAAGCTGGGCTGCATACACGCTTCTTCGAGATGGCCTTTACTTTAGCGGGGATATTGATGCGATACATGGCCGGAAAGGCGATGAGGTGGTGGCTGATGAGCAAAAGCGTGCTGAAAAGCAGCGGGAAGTTATGGCGCGGGACTGTTTTGTACAGCGGCTTAGGGCTGGCAGTACGAATCCGGGCTGTTTTCCTGAAGATGACACCCCTGATTCACGGCGTTTTTTTCAGGAAATCGAGGCACTTGCGTATAAACGTACTGACAAGAGCCGCACGCTGAAAGACTTGGGGAGCCAGGAAACGCCGCAGGAAGCTCACCGGCTGCTTTTGTCCACAGGATTTTGGTCGCCATTGGTGAATCCGTATCCGGTGCGCTTTGGTCTTTCGCTTGTATCTGCTAAAGCGCTGCTTGTGCCGCCGCCTGTAGAGGAACGTGTTGATCTTACTCATCTGGTGTCTCTTGCCATTGACAATGCCTGGAGCGATGACCCGGATGATGCGGTATCTATAGAAGGAAACACGCTCTATGTCCATATTGCGGACCCGGGTGCCTCGCTGGTGAGTGGGTCTGTGGCTGATATTGAGGCGCGGGATCGGGGGGCGACGCTTTATTTGCCCGAAGGCGTATCCCGTATGATTAACCCTGATGCGCTGAGGTATTTTGCGTTAGGGCTTCAAAGTCCTTCTCCAGCGCTTTCATTTAAGCTGCAGCTTGATGATGCTGGTTTTATCACGGAAACTGAGATTATACGTTCTTTTGTCAAGGTGAGCCGCCTAACCTATGCGGAGGCTGATGCCATGCGGGGTGAGAGTGCGGGTTTTGGCCCGGATATCAGGCGGCTTTTTGCCATTGCGGACCGTAACATGGGACGCCGTCTCAATACTGGCGCTATTACGATTGAGTTGCCGGAAGCGCATATCATGGTTCGGGGCGAAGAGCTTGCTATCACTCCAATAGCGAGTCATAGTTCTGCCGGCATGGTGCGTGAGTGTATGCTTATGGCTGGGGAAGGGGCGGCTGAGTGGGCATTGCGGCGCCGGCTTCCGTTTCCCTATGTTACGCAGGAACTGGGCGATCTGCCTGATGAGATGCTGTCTGGTCTGGCTGGTGCTTACCAGAAACGTCGCTGTATGCGTCCTCGAAGTCTATCGACAAGACCTGGCGCACACAGTGGTTTAGGTCTTGACATCTACACGCAAGTTACCAGCCCTCTGAGGCGTTACACTGATCTGTTGGCGCATCAGCAGATTCGTGCTTTTTTACGCAATGAATCGCCTTTAAGCGAAGATGAGGTTTTGCTTCGCCTTGCTGCTGGTGAAGCTGGGGCCAATGCGGCTATACAGGCTGAGCGTATGTCCCGCAGTCACTGGACTGCAGTGTATCTATCTGACAAAAAAGGTTCTTGTTGGGATGCTGTGGCGCTTGAACGGCGCGGTGGGCGGATGCTATTTATAATCCCGGAGTTGGCTCTTGAAACTCAAGTTGCGCTTAAACAGAACGTGGAGCCTAATGAGTTGGTATCTCTGACCCTTACTCAGGTAAAGATTCCAGAACTGGAAATGACCTTTGTAGCTGAGTGAGGTGTGAGACACTATAACAACGTGCTTGAGATCAACAATCACTGCTGAGTTGTCAAGATGATTATGGTTTGGTAAACTGGTGCAATGATGGCGGATAAATTGCGTATTCTTATTCCTAAGGGACGAATCTTTGATAAGGTGTCTGAGCTTTTTGCCGATGCAGGGTTCCCTATAGCCTTGCCGGATCGGACATACCGGCCTGTGTTTACCGTGTCTTGGCTTGATGCGAAGATTATGAAGCCGCAGAACGTCGGGGAGTTACTGGAATTGGGAAGTCATGACGTGGGTTTTACTGGACTTGATTGGCTGAAGGAAAGTGGAGCCAAAGTGGAAGAGCTTATGGACCTGGGTTTTGACAAGGTGCGTATTGTAGCTGCAGTTCCGAACAGTATGGATGAGACAGCGCTCAGGGCGAAAACGCTTACAGTTGCCACTGAGTATGTAAACCTTGCGGGAACTTGGCTCAAGGAAGCTGGCTATTGCTATCACGTGCTCAGAACTTATGGTGCGACTGAGGTTTTTCCACCAGATGACGCGGATATGATCATTGACAACACCTCGTCAGGTCAAACTATGCGGGATAATGGCCTTTCGATTATTGCAACGCTTCTTGAATCCTCGACCCGTTTTGTGGCGTCGGCGTCGGCTCTTGCGGATTCTGCAAAACGGCGCCGCATTGAGGAGTTGCTTATGCTCTTTAAGGCTGTGCTGGATGGCAGGGAACGGGTGATGTTGGAGATGAACGTAGCGAAGTCGCTTTTTGCTGCGCTGGTTTCTGGTTTGCCAGCCATGCGGAGTCCCACGGTGTCGCCACTTTACAGTGATGGAAACGCGATTCTTGAAGGCTATGCCATCAAGATTGCGGTAAGGAAGAACGAGGTTCCGGATATGATCCCTCATCTCAAGAACCTGGGTGCGACTGATATTGTGGAATATGACTTGCGGAAAGTTGTGTTATAAACAGCACATCAGGAGGATAGACATGGAGCAGAGAATTGCTGAAATCACGCGGAAGACAATGGAAACTGACATTAGCATTAAGCTGAACCTTGATGGAAGTGGGGTAGCCAAGCTGGACTATCCGATTGGGTTTATGGCGCACATGCTCAATGCCTTTACGCGTCATGGCTTATTTGACATGGAGATACAGGCAACTGGAGACCTTGAGGTTGACCAGCATCATCTGGTGGAAGATACTGGCATCACGCTGGGGCAGTGCTTTGTCCGCGCACTTGGCGAAAAGCGCGGTATACACCGGCAGGGGAGTTGTCTGTTTCCCATGGACGAAGCGCTGGCTCGCGCTGTAGTGGACATATCTGGCCGCTCCTTCTTTGTGTTTGAGGGAGAGCTTTCAGGAATGCCTCTTGTGTCCGGCACTGCCTCTTTCCAGACAGATACTATAGAAGATTTCTGGCAGGCTTTTACTGGCACAGCAGGCATTTCGCTCCATCTGGATATACTTCGCGGCCGAAGCGATCACCACAAGATTGAAGCAATGTTCAAAGCTGTGGGGCTGGCTCTGCGCGATGCTGTGTCCATTGAACGCCGCGCCTCTGACACTATACCCTCAACCAAAGGAACATTGCTATAAAACTTCATGATGCATAAGCTCCGACATACGCCAGTATTGAGTACAACGCGGTTATCACCTTAGACCTGCTGGTGGGCGTTTTGTTCGGCTATTTCCTTAGCCTTGTCTAGGGATTCACCAATGTGCCGACTGGCAAGCCGCATTTCTTGTACTTGTTCCCTCACTTCATGGGAAAGTGCTTCCAGGTCTCTTACTGCTTCATGGATTAGATCGCTGTCTTGATGAATTGCCCCGCTTCTCCCCCGCACTTGTTCGGTCATCTCATGGATGACTTTCAACCCTTCAAGTATACGGCTCCCTCCAGTGGACTGTTCCTCAACGGCCTTATGAAGAACGCCAAAAGAACGGTTCATTGCACTTATCTCTTTGAAAATACGGTCCATAGCCGTCATAGTTTCTCCGGATACCTGGCTTATCTGTTCAATGACCACTTCCATTGCCTTGATTTCCGTAGTAATAGCAGTTGACTCCTGCGAGGAAAGCTCTGCCAGCTTGCGGATCTCCCCAGCCACCACTGCGAAACCCTTCCCTGATTCTCCGGCATGAGCTGCTTCTATGGCTGCATTCATTGCCAAAATATTGGTTTGGGCTGCTATATTGGCAATGGTTCGGTTTGCATCTTGCAAAGCTATAGACTGGCTCTGTATCCGTTCCACTTCACTAGTAAGCCGCTGTAAGAATTTATGCCCTGCTTCTGAGGAAGAGCTGAGGATAGAGATTGTCTTCCCGGCTTGGTTAGCCACTGAGCGAATGGAGGCGATGTTTTCCACCATAAGAGCTATGGCAGTAGAAGATTCACCAATCTGGGAGCCTTGTGTTTTTACTGCTTGGTCGAGGGAATTAATATGGACAATAATATCCGTAATGGAACCTGCAGTTTGCTGGACAGATTCGAGTTGAGAGTCTGCTTGAGTCTGTACAGAATCCATAGAACTGGTAATAACATGGAGGTCCGCAGAGGATTGGTTTACAATACTGGTAAGACCCTTGCTCGTAGTTTCCATCTTGGCAAAATGGTCATGGTTACTATCGTCCATAGCCTTATGAAGATTATCTCGGATGAGAAGGAGGGCGCGCTGCATGGCGCCGAGTTCATCGGTTCTCAAGCGAGATAGTACCACATCAAAATTAAGGGTTGCCAGAGAGCTGGCAACATGTTCAATCTCTTTTATGGGAGTGATGAGGGAAGAAGCCACAAAAAACGCCACTATCCCAGCACTGGCAATCGCAATACCCAGAGACAGCAGCAATGCGGTTTGCGCCCGCCGTTCCAGGCGTTTTACGAATGACACATCGTAATCCAATCCTAAAATACTCACTACTGTCCCGTTTTTGATAATGGGCAGGAACGCTGATACTAAGGTTCCCCACTCAGTAACAACTGGGGATGAAGTTATCTGCATGGTTTGAGTTTGGTATGCAGCATCTATCTCGATACCAAAAGCTTCTGTGTCATACTCGTCGATCAATACCTGTAGATTATCGTCATTAGAGGTAATTGCCATCAATACCTCTAATGAAGGTAAAAGGAAGCGGTATGTATTTGGTCCAATCCGTTCTGCCACATAGATATATTCAAGTCCAAAGGCTTCCGCTATATTTTGGAATTCATTGATTGTTTTCCAAAATACCTCATCGGATGTCCTGGATTCACTTTCCAAGTAGGCTGATACATAGCGTCCTGGGTTGGTATTTTCCCACTGGATGTAGTGTTCCCGAGACGCGCTTGCTTCACTTGCAAGATAGGCAGGATCATCTAGGATTGGGTATTGTTTTTCGATCATGGCTGCCACCCGGTTAAGGGTATCTTGGTATGTATCTTTGATGTACTGATCGTATTGGATATACATGATCAATCCCACACTCAAAGCAACAACTATACTCAATCCAATAAAAATCACAAAAAAGAGATTTTTAAGGCTCTTCATTTCAGTGTTTTTCATAGCGTTCTCCTTCTGTTTTCTCGTTAGTCATACTTGGTTTTATGGAGTCCCTCGCTGTCAAGGAAACTCGCTGTGGTCACTATAGGAATACTCAAAAGCTACGAGCCGTTTCCGCTCAATCACTTGGAGAGCATCTCAATGGTATTTAACCAAGACCTTGCGGTTCTTCAGCAGATCATTAAAGCCTTTAACGTGTTCCTGATACATAGGGGAATTCCTTTTTGATGATTATCATGAAGCATTCCTTGAGGTATGTCAAGGGAGATGGATATTCTGGCAGGGCATTGGCGTTTACTCTGAAAACAAAGCCTGATACAGGAAATCCTCATTGATGGCTGCATACATCATACTTTGAATTACCGCCTACATTCTCTAAGGGCTTGAGCTTGCTGAAGTGATCCGCTAAACTGACATAATTGGAGATACTTATGAGCAATATACCCAGACCGGAATATCCCAGGCCACAGATGAAGCGACCGCGATGGCAAAACCTTAATGGTCTGTGGGATTTCGAGTTTGACTTTGGTAAGAGTGGTGTTGACCGGAAGCTGTACGAGCATGGCGAGTTCTCAAAACGGATCACCGTGCCGTTTTGTCCAGAATCGAAGCTGTCCGGCATTGGATACAAGGACCACATCGTGGCAGCCTGGTATCGGCACGTGTTTATGCTGAACCGGGAAGAGCTTGCTGGACGGGTTTTGTTACACTTTGGTGCTGTTGATTACAATACGGTAGTTTATGTAAACGCGAAACAGGCTGGAACCCATAGCGGCGGTTACTCGTCGTTTAGTGTGGACATAACGCCGTTTGTTGGCGAGGGGCAGAACACCCTTGTGGTGTATGCTGAGGATGATACACGTAGTGAAGCCCAGCCAAGCGGTAAGCAGTCCGGCGCTTTCTATTCAAATGGTTGTCTCTACACCCGTACTACAGGAATATGGCAAACGGTGTGGCTTGAATTCGTGCCAAACACTTACATTACCCGCTATGAGCTTGTCCCTGATCCGGAAAACCGCAAGGCACTTCTCAGCGTGTATGCCAAGGGGTGTGCATATAGACACGCTGTAGAGGCTTGCGTGTCATATCAGGGGGAGCTGGTTTGCACGGAACGTGCTGTGATGTCCGGGAACGCCGCATATCTCAGTCTCCCCATTCCTCATCCGGTTTTGTGGGACGTGGGCAAGCCTCATCTCTACGATCTGCGTATCACACTCGATAGCGGGGATGCTGGCAGTGTAGACACGGTCGAGGGCTACTTTGGGATGCGTTCCATTGCCCTGAGTGATAGCGCGATCCTCATCAATGGGCGTCCTGTGTACCAGCGTCTTGTTCTGGATCAGGGCTTTTACCCTGACGGTATCTACACGGCTCCGACAGATGATGCCCTTAAACGCGACATTGAGCTTTCGTTAGCCGCTGGTTTTAACGGAGCGCGGCTTCACCAGAAGGTTTTTGAGGAGCGCTTTCTGTACTGGGCTGATCAGCTTGGCTACATTGTCTGGGGCGAGCACGCTAGTTGGGGGCTTGGTATCCATAACGTCGAGGATTTCTCGCACTTTGCCCCTGAATGGCGTGAGATAGTCGAGCGTGATTTCAACCATCCAGCGATTGTGGGCTGGTGTCCCTTAAACGAAACGTATGCGGATCAGTGCGACGAGCTTTTGCGGCAGGTCTATCTGCTGACCAAAAGTCTTGATTCAACGCGACCGGTGATTGATGCTTCCGGCTATGTCCATGTGTTAAGCGATATTCTTGACCAGCATGACTACGAGCAAGATCCGGCGGTTTTCGCCCGCAACTACGCGGGGATGAGTGCGGATAAGGTGTTTTACCATCACTCCATTCACGGCGCTTTTGGCATTACCGAAAACAGCAACAATGACCGGCTGATCAATGTCCGCGCTCCGTACTTTATCAGCGAATATGGCGGCGCATGGTGGAATGAGGAGGAGGCAAAGAAGGCGAGGGAACTGTCAGGCTGGGGTTACGGCAATCGCTGCATGACCATTGAAGAGGTGTATGCACGAATTGAGGGTCTCACTAAGGTACTGCTGGATAATCCTCGTGTCTGCGCGTTCTGTTACACCCAGCTTACTGACGTGGAGCAGGAACAGAACGGCATCTATTACTACGACCGCGCTCCTAAGTTTGACATGGCGCGAATCAAGGCTATTTTTAGCGCGCCGTCAGCACTGGAAACAAGAAGGAACGTATGAAGCGATCTGAAACGCGGTTTGGCGATTACGGCGGTCAGTATATCCCTGAAACGCTGATGAACGAGATCACTAATCTTGAAAAAGCCTATAAGTATTACAAAAACGATAGCGCCTTTATTGCGGAGTTGGATGACTTGTTCAAGAACTACGCTGGCAGGCCATCGCTGTTGTACTATGCCGGCAAAATGACGCGGGACCTTGGCGGGGCGAAGGTGTATCTCAAGCGGGAAGACCTTAACCACACTGGTTCTCACAAGATTAACAATGTGCTGGGGCAGACCCTGCTTGCCAAGAAGATGGGGAAGGCGCGCATCATTGCTGAAACTGGCGCGGGTCAGCACGGGGTGGCGGCGGCGACAGCAGCGGCGTTGTTAGGGCTGGAGTGTGAAATCTTCATGGGGGAGGAAGACACGGAGCGTCAGGCGCTGAACGTATACCGGATGCGTCTGCTGGGTGCGAAGGTCAACACGGTTATGTCTGGTACCCGGACGCTCAAGGACGCGGTGAATGAGACTATGCGCGAATGGGTCAGCCGCGTGTCTGACACCCATTATGTGCTTGGTTCGGTGATGGGGCCGCATCCCTTTCCCACTATGGTACGCGATTTTCAAAGTGTCATTGGCAAAGAGGCGCGGCAGCAGATACTGGAGCGTGAAGGCAAGCTCCCAGCAGCGGTCATTGCCTGTGTTGGTGGAGGTAGTAACTCAATAGGGTTGTTTTATCAGTTCATCCCTGACAGCGCGGTTCAGCTCATCGGGTGTGAAGCCGCTGGTCTTGGCATTGATACAGACAAACATGCGGCAACTATTGCTCGTGGCAGTGTTGGCGTGTTTCACGGCATGAAGTCCTATTTTTGCCAAGACGATGACGGTCAGATCGCGCCGGTCTATTCGATTTCTGCTGGTCTTGATTATCCAGGCATTGGCCCGGAACACGCATGGCTCAACGACACTGGCCGCGCCCGCTATGTTCCGGTAACTGACGAGGAGGCGGTATCTGCGTTTGAGTACCTGTCGCGCACTGAGGGCATCATACCTGCGGTGGAGAGCGCTCACGCGGTTGCGTATGCGCGGACACTCTGCCCCAGGCTGGGTAAGGACCAGAGCGTGATCATCTGTCTGTCGGGGCGCGGAGATAAAGACGTTGCCGCCATTGCACGGTATAGGGGGGCTGATTTACATGAGTAAGGTGCAAAAATCCGTAGGATTGTTTGTCTTGGGGCTTACATTATACAGCAGCTTACGGTATTATGCGGGAATACAAAACTAAAAGAGCATGCAGGATGATAGAGAATGGAGCAATCTTATAAGTTTAGAATATATCCGAACAACGAACAGTGGATTCTCATGAAAAAAACATTCGGCTGCCATTATGTGTACAATCATTTCCTCGCCGAGCGAATCGAAACATACAAGAACGAAACAAAGTCCGTATCAAGATTCGAGCAGGACAAAAAACTCACGTTGGTAAAACAAGGAATGGAATGGCTGTGGGAGGTGGGCAGTACTGCGTTGCAGGCAGCGCTACAGAATCTTGACAGCGCGTATCAAAACTTCTTCTGCCGTGTGAAAAATAACGAGAAGCCTGGGTTTCCCCGTTTCAAAAGGAAACACGATAACCGTAAATCGTATAAGAGTAAGGTTGTTGGGAAAAACATAGAAATATTTGAAAAAGAAATAAAACTGCCCAAGCTGAGAAAAGCTGAGTGCCGCGTATCGAAGAAAGTAAGCGGCAGAATACTTTCGGCGACGGTGTCGCAAAATCCGAGCGGGAAGTATTCTGTATCTGTTTGTTGTACTGATGTGGATATACCGCAATATCCAAGCACAAGTAAGTCTATCGGCTTGGATATGGGACTTAAAACATTCGCGGTATCATCAGAAGGGATACATTTTGAAAATCATAAGTATTGTGGCGCAAAGCATAGCGCGATGAAAGATTTGTCTGTTCGTAAGTGGGTTTGCCCTGTTTGTGGAGCTGAACACGAGCGGGACGAGAACGCGGCGCGGAACATACTGGTCGAAAGGCAACGCATAGTAAGCGCAAACAGAGTTTGCGACGTATTGAGTGAAGAAAACAATACTGTGGGACACATGGGAATTGCGGCAGAAATGTCGTCGGCAAGATTGCTGGTGCCAACTTTTGCCGACGCTTGGGGAGTTCATGTAAGACCATCGCAAGATGGCAACGAACATCGAACCAAGAATCTCTCGTCTTTAGCGTGGGGAGTTGTCAAATGAGTAAGATTGCGAATGCTTTTACTAATGGTAAAGCCTTTGTCGGCTTTGTTACTGGCGGGGACCCAAGCATTGAGAAGAGCGCCGAGTTGATCTGCGCTATGGTAAGCGCCGGCGCTGATCTCGTTGAAATCGGCATCCCCTTCTCTGATCCAATAGCCGAGGGCAAGGTTATACAGGAAGCCAACATTCGCGCCCTTAACGCCGGCGCTACTATCGAGAAGCTCTTCGGGCTGGTAGAGTCTCTGCGTGGCGGCAGTATGCAGAACGTACCGTTGGTGTTTCTGACTTACCTTAATCCGGTGTTCCACTATGGTTACGAGCGTTTTTTTGCTCGCTGTCAGCGGAGTGGCATTGACGGTATCATCATTCCTGATCTGCCCTTTGAGGAGCAGGGTGAATTGCGCGACATTGCCATTACCCACGGCGTTGATCTCATCAGCCTCATTGCCCCGACCTCTGAAGAACGCATTGCCGCCATTGCCCGCAACGCCAAGGGCTTTTTGTACATTGTCTCGTCAATGGGCGTTACTGGTGAGCGCGGCGAAATCAAGACCGACCTTGGGTCGATCATTGCGTCGGTACGGGCGCATAGTGAGTTACCTGTAGCGGTTGGCTTTGGCATTCACACGCCGGAGCAGGCAACGGATATTGCCCACCTTGCCGATGGCGTTATTGTAGGGAGCGCCATTGTAAAGCTAGTCGCGGAGCATGGCGACAAGGCCACTGTTCCAGTTGCCCGCTATGTCAGCGCCATGAAAGCCGCTGTCCGCAAGTGAGTGTATCGCAGGTGGTGTCTGACACCAGCCAGCTAAGATTTCACTTTTTACGAGTTACATGGTTTCTTAACAAAGTATTCTATGTTATGCTCTTACTATGAAAGTTGTAGTCATAGGCGCCCAATGGGGCGACGAGGGAAAAGGTAAGATCGTGGATTATTTAGCGAATGAGGCGCAGATAATCGTTCGTTTTTCAGGTGGGGCAAACGCAGGGCACACCATCGTCATAGGCGAGGAGGAATACGCGCTGCACCTCATCCCCGCCGGTATCCTCTACCCGGACAAAATGGTGATCCTAGGCGCTGGTATGGTTATCGACCCTGTGGCCCTGTTCAAAGAAATTGATATGCTTAACGAGCGCGGTATCGATACCACTGGCCGGGTGTTTATCGCGGATCGGGCGCATTTAGTACTGCCTCGCTACATTCAGGTCGACAAGGAACGCGATGTAGCCCGAAAAAAGCCCATCGGTACAACCGGGCGTGGTATTGGCATCACCTATTCCATGAAAAGCGATCGCGAGGGCATCCGTATCGCAGACCTGACCAGTAACGAGACACTCGGCGAACTTCCTGATGAGGATCGCGCCTTTCTTGAGCCGTATATCGAACGGCTGCTCACCATGTCCATCGACCTTTCTGCCTACCTCCAGTACCACAAGAATGCTCAGATACTCTTTGAAGGGGCGCAAGGTACGCTCCTCGACCTTGATCTGGGAACCTACCCATATGTCTCAAGCGGTATGTCCTGCGCCGCAGGCGCGGCAATCGGCGGGTGTGTGGGGCCGCGCGCTCTGGATAAAGTTCTGGGTGTATTCAAGGCTTACTCAACGCGGGTGGGCAATGGCCCATTCCCCAGCGAGTTCGGTGGGACAAACGAAGATGCACTCTGTCGCTTTGTACGCGACCTAGGCCGCGAATACGGCGTTACCACTGGTCGTCCCCGGCGTTGCGGCTATCTCGATCTAGTGGCTCTACGCTACGCCTGTCTCACCAATTCTATTGATTCTTTGGTTATGACCCACCTTGATGTGTATGATACGCTTGAGGAGGTCAAAGCCTGCGTTGCCTATCGTATAGGGGAGCGGGTGGTTGAAAGCTTCCCCGCCTCGATAGAAGCGCTTAATAACGCAAAACCAGTTCTGCGGACATTCCGTGGCTGGCAGAAACCTCTATTCAACGCCCTCGGTTACAATGACTTCCCCATCGCGGCAATGGAATACATCGAATTCATTGAACGCTTCTGCGAAACTCCTATTGACATTGTCTCTGTTGGGTATGATCGCAAAGAAACCATTATTAGGAGAAGTCCATGGACAAAGTAATCATTCTTGATTTTGGGAGTCAGACAACCGCTCTCATTGGCCGTCGTATTCGTGAACTAGGGGTTTATACTGAGATACTGCCCGGTAATACCCAGCTCACATCCGGGACACTCGCGGACGCGCGTGGTGTTATACTGTCAGGATCGCCTGAATCAGTGTATACCAACGCTGGTATGGCGCCGGATCAAACGCTGTATGCCAGCGGATTGCCCCTTCTGGGCATCTGCTATGGACTCCAGCGCATGGTAGTCGATCTTGGCGGAACCGTCGGGGCGCTCCCACAGCGGGAGTATGGTAATGTCGGGGTACGAGTTACCATGCCTAACGTGGGAGATGGACTTGCTCGCGAGGACAAACTCCGTGCCTTCTTTGCTGGTTTTGACAAACTCTATCCCCTGTCAAAAATCAAAGAAGGTGACGCAGTTCCGACGGTTACCACAGTGCCGGAAGCCGTGTCGTTTACTTCATGGATGAGTCATGGTGATACGCTTATCACACTTCCCCATGGCTTCAGAACCCTTGGCACAAGCGCATCGGGTTTTCCTGCGGTGGTAATCCACGAAGCAAAGCCGATATTCGGTGTGCAGTTCCACCCGGAAGTAACACACTGCGAGCGTGGTCTGGAGATTCTTGCCGCCTTTGTATTCGGAGTCTGCGAGTGTAAGGCCGAGTGGTCTATGCAACAGTACATCGACGATGTAGGCGCATCCCTCAAACAAGTGGTGGGGCAGAGTCAGGTACTCCTGCTCGTATCCGGCGGCGTTGATTCCACTGTAACAGCGGCCTTATTGCTGAAGACCCTGCCAGCGGATCAGGTGCGACTGATGTACATGGATACTGGCCTCATGCGTAAGGACGAAACCGCTGTTGTCCAAGCTAACCTTGAGCGACTTGGGGCGAAGCACTTGCACATCATTCACTGCGAGGACGAATTCCTCGATGCACTCAAGGGTATCGAAGAACCGGAGGCCAAGCGCAAGATCATCGGGGACCTGTTTATCGCCATTCAAGAACAGGAAGTCGTCAAGCTGGGCCTGCCCGAAACCTACTTTTTGGCACAAGGCACGCTCTACACGGATCTCATCGAAAGTGGCAAAGGCGTTGGCAATCAGGCGCATCTCATCAAGAGCCACCACAATGTCGGCAGCCCGCTCGTTGATGCTAAGCGCAAGGCTGGTCGTGTCTTAGAGCCTCTGGACAAGCTCTACAAGGACGAGGTTCGCCGACTCGGATGCCTGCTCGCACTTGATGACGCGGTGGTCAAGCGCCACCCCTTTCCCGGCCCTGGTTTGGCGATCCGCATACTTGGAGAAGTAACCCGGGAAAAGTGCACTATACTCCGCGAGGCTGATGCCATATACATAGAAGAAATTAAGCGACGCGGCCTGTACGACGAAATCTGGCAGGCCTTTGCCGTGCTTTTGCCGCTCCGTTCCGTGGGCGTTGCAGGCGATGAGCGCAAGTATGGCTGGGTTCTCAGCCTCCGCGCCGTAACAAGTGCCGACGGCATGACCGCCGATGTCTACCCTTTCCCGATCAAAGACCTGCTTGAAATCTCCACCCGCATCACCAACACGGTCAAAGACATTGGCCGCGTTACCTACGACATATCATCCAAGCCTCCCGCCACGATTGAATGGGAATGAGCCATGAAAAGAGCCACCATAACTGGTGACTCTTTTCACTTTGCCGTTTCTCAACGGCTATCTTATCGCACTCGCAGCGTCTCCGAACTGCTTCTCATAGTATTGGTTCGCTTTTCGTATACTTTCGTGGATTTCACCTTGCAACGGTGAGACAATATGCTTATTTTCATATCCCCTCACTAAAATTTGAACACAAGGCCAGAACGCGAATAGATAAACATACTGAATCCTTCTTCTATAAACACACCGACATGAGCGTTAAAGAAGAATCGGGCGCCCACCTCCAAACCAAACAGAAAACTGGTGCCGTTACCGGCTTCACACTAGGCACTGTTAGGAAAGGTTGTCAGATAGAGGCAGTCTGTGGTAGGATAGCAACGGAGGAGGAAAGCGCATGCAAGAAAACGAACAGCTGTATCCGATAAGCGAAGCCGTGTTTAACCAGAAGGTGTTACCTATCATCGAAGGACATTACATCTGGAAAGGGCATCCACCCAAAGTATCCCATTACCAGGTGTTTTGCGGTATACTCTATATCCTAAGAACCGGCTGTCCCTGGTGGGACTTGCCTGAAGCATATGGGTATTGGCATGTGGTCTATGACCAGTTTTCGTGGGGGAGTAGACGGGGATTATGGGCAAAAATCCTCTTAAGCCTCCAGAACAAGGAAGGGCTAACGTTCAACGAAGTGATAATAGACAGCACGACGATGAAAGTCCACCGGCACGGAGGTGGGCAAAAAGGGGGCAGCAGACCACAGGGAAGAGGCGGGCAGGGATAAGCACGAAGTTTCATGCAGTGATAACCAGTGATGGGAAGCTGGTTGAGGGACTTTTGGCTGGGGGCGAAACGCATGAGCTGAAGGTTGCGGCAGAACTGAGTCGTGATAGAGTCGGCTGTGCGGTGATTGGAGACCGTGGATATGATAGCGATGAGTTTCGGGAGGAACTGGCAGGGAATAACAACAGAGCGGTGATACCGGGACGGAAGAACCGGAGAAAAGCGATAGCCTATGACAAAGAGAAGTATAAGAAACGTGGTCTGATAGAGAGGGTATTTGGGAAGCTGAAGGAAAATCGACGACTGGCTCTGCAGTATGAAAAATCGGACATACTCTTCTTAGGGTTTATTTGTATGGCCTTCATTAAAATCTTCCTTTCCTAACAGTGCCTAGCATC
>JAIRYV010000085.1 GCA_031267685.1 Treponema sp. | reverse complement strand
GCCGGGAGCCGGGAGCCGGGAGCCGGGAGCCGGGAGCCGGGAGCCGGGAGCCGGGAGCCGGGAGCCGGGAGCCGGGAGCCGGGAGCCGGGAGCCGGGAGCCGGGAGGTAGATAAACAATAGTCAAGCAGATGTTCAGTGGACATCTGACAATTCCTAAGGTCCATAATAAAATTATATCGGCTTATAGAGAAAAAATCAAGAGGTTTTAACATTTTTTTGAATTTCAAGAGAGAATGGAAACGAAAAAAATAATCGCACTTTTATAAAAAAGTACTTGATAACGTTGAACACTGATACTATACTATCATGTACATCAAAAACATACTTTGAAAAAGATAGTACATGGAGGAAAAATGAAAAAGGTATTAGCAGTTTTGCTTGGTTTGTCGGTTTCCGTTGTGCTTTTTGCGAGTGCGCAGAGAGATGCGGGTGGGGCGCAGTATCCTGCCAGGAGCATCACGATGATTTGTCCCTGGGCAGCAGGCGGTGGCACGGATGCTATTTTGCGGGCTTTTTCAGCGGCAGCTGAACGGCAGCTTGGCGCTACCATCACGGTGGAGAATCGGACGGGTGGCGGCGGTGCTATTGGACATGCGGCGATCAAGAACGCACGGCCTGATGGGTATACGATTGGGATGATCACCTTTGAGCTTAACTCGCTTCCACAGCAGGGTCTCATTGACTTTACCTACAAAGATTATGATCCCATTGTTCGGGTCAATGCGGATGCGGCGACGCTTACGGTCAAGGCTGATGCGCCCTACAACACGGTTGCGGAGTTTGTGGCGTATGCCAAGGCTCATCCTGGTGAGATTTCTATTGGCAACTCAGCTCCTGGGTCGGTGTGGCATATTGGTGCAGGGCTTTTGGCCAATGAAACGGGTATTGAGGTGAAACATATTCCCTTTGAAGGGGCGGCTCCAGCGGTTACTGCGTTGGCAGGTGGTCATATTCAGGCAGTTTCTGTTTCTCTTGCGGAGGTAAAGAGTCAGCTTGATGCGGGGAACGTCAAATGTTTAGGTATCATGGATGTCAAGCGGAGTGAGTTGTATCCGAACATTCCCACTTTTATTGATCAGGGTTACAACATCACTTATGCCACATGGCGGGGGATTGCTCTTCCGCTGGGCGTTGATCCGGCGGTCAAGAAGACGCTCGAGGATGCCTTTACTGCTGTTTTCCAGGACGAGGCGTTTATCACTCAGGCACGGAATCTGAATCTCGACTTAGCCTACCAGAATTCGGCTGATTTCGCGACATTCCTTGCGGAAAACTATGATGCAGTAACCAAAACGTTGCAGGAAACGCGTCTGCTTGACTAAACGCCCTGGTGTGGATGCCCTCGGGTTTGTGGAGGGGAGTTGCGGCTCTTTGTTCCAGACCTTCGGGCTTCCGCTGTCCCTTTGCGGGAGACATCCCCGTAATGCTCTGGCACGAATGCCGGAGGGTGTGTGCCTGTTTCAGGCACGGTGCATGGGCGTTTTCGGGGATAGATTAAGGGCGTGTTACCATTTGGAAATAGGCATGAAGTTGTTCCTAATCCACGGTGAGGGTTTGAGAACGAATTTATGCCTTCAATAGTAAAGGTAGGATTATGAGAAAAGCGAATTTGATAGCGGCGATAATCGGGATTGGCTTTAGTTCCATAACGTTTATCATCACGTTGGGTTTCAAGAAATTCAGAAACGTGCCAGTGGGTCCTGAGTTTTTTCCCCGCTGGCTTTCTATAGGGCTGTTTATCTGTTCGGCAGCGCTGCTTGTTCAGGCGTTCAAGACAAAGCCTGCTGGAGACAAGGCCGCTCCGACGTTAAGCCTTCGCGATCAGGGGATGCAGCGACTTCTTGTCGGGGCAGTCCTCATCGTGGTGTATGCGGTGTGTTGGAACTTTCTTGGATTCATTCTGGCAACTCCTCTTGCGCTCTTTGCTCTCATGTTTCTTCTGGGCCTTCGCCGTTACCGTGTGATGGTCATTTTTTCCTTGAGCGTTGTTGTCGTGGTTTTTTGTGCCTTCCGCTACCTTCTGGGCATTGATATGCCAATGGGGGTTCTTGATGGTCTTTTATAAAGGAAAACAAGTATGAATGTTGAACTGCTTTTATCCAGTGCAGCGCAGGTTTTTAACCCGCAAAACATCCTTTTTATCTTTTCCGGCGCGATTGGCGGCGTTCTGATCGGCTGTATTCCTGGCTTAACATCCACGATGGGGATTGCCCTGCTCATTCCGTTTACCTATGGTCTTGCAATTGTTCCTTCCATTGGGATGCTCTTGGGGATTTTCTGTGGTGCGATGTATGGCGGGTCTATTGCGGCGATATTGATAAAGACTCCGGGAACTCCGGCAGCGGCGGCTACAGTGCTGGATGGGTATCCCATGGGGCAGAAAGGCGAGGCTGGACGCGCCCTGGCTATTGCCCTCTTTTCGTCCTTCTGTGGCGGGATGATCGGCGCGTTGATCATGACCTTTCTCAGTCCGCTTGTTTCCCGCATGGCGCTGAAATTTGGGCCTGCGGAATTCTTTGCACTGGCGGTATTCGGTCTGTCGGTGATCATCTCCATTTCCGGGAAGAGCATCACCAAGGGCCTTATGAGCGCCTTCTTTGGCCTTCTCCTTGCGACAATAGGCATGGACAAGGTTTCAGGCTACCTCCGTTTCAGCAGACTGCCGAGTCTCTACGAAGGTATTCCTTTTATCCCGGCCCTCATTGGCCTTTTCGCTCTATCCGAGGTTTTTAACAACATTGAGAACATTCTTAAGAGCCAAAAGATAAGTGCGAAAATCAGTGGAGTGCTTCCTTCGTGGAAAGACATCAAAACCATCGCACCAACGATAGTCAAGGGGAGCCTTATTGGGACGTTCATCGGAGCTGTTCCCGGTGCGGGGGGTGACATCGCTGCCTTTGTCTCCTATTCTGAGGCGAAGCGTTCGAGCAAATATCCTGAAAAGTTTGGGGAGGGCGCGCCGGAAGGAGTTGCCGCTGCGGAATGTGCTAACAACGCCTGTAGCGGGGGGGCGATGATTCCCATGCTTTCGCTGGGTGTTCCCGGGGATTCCAACACGGCTGTCCTCATGGGCGCGTTCATACTTCAGGGCTTTCAGCCAGGCCCCATGATGTATGTGGATCACTTGGACGTGATCTACGCGGTTTTTATGTCGATGATCATGGCAAACATTGCCTTTCTCATTGTCGGCATGGCCGGTGTTAAAATCTTTGCCAAAGTCATTTCTATAGAGCGCAAGTTGCTCATCCCTGCGATCATGACCCTGTCTTTGGTTGGCGCGTATGCCATTAACCGGAACCTCTTCGACGTATTTTTGGCCATCATCATGGGTGTGGTGGGCTATCTTCTGCAAAAATACGAATTTCCCCTCAGTCCTATCCTGTTGGCGCTGATCCTCGGTCCCATGTGTGAAAGCAATCTTCGCCGTTTTATGCAAATTGACGATGGCCGCTTTTTTCTCATTTTCACGAAGCCGATCTGTGTTGTCTTCATCGTGCTGGCGGTAGGTTCTTTGGTAACATCTGTGATAAACCAGCGAAAGATCAGTAAGCGGGTGGCGGAAAACAGCGAAGCAGGGTGAACCCGTGCTGGCGATTAACCACAGATTGCGTGGATAAACACAGTTTTACTTAACACAATCCGCGTAATCTAGTGGTTCCGCACTAGTGTGGAGTAGTGTTATTACCTTGTGTCGAAAATATCTTTTTCTTGTAAATTTTGTTTCATAATGCTCATTGTCAACCGAGTAAAGTTTACAAAGGTCAACATAAGAACCTTTACCGCAAGGAAACGAATGCTGCTGCTATCACTGTCAAGCAATTCTAACAACCAATTACCATCAAAACCTTGGGGCAAACGTCCCAGATTTTCAAGGATATTTTGAATATAAGCATTGTTCGTTCTATTTTCAAAAACTAACGTGCCTAAATTCTCTGAATCAAGTGATTTCACTTTCTCTTTCATCTCCTTAATGCTCTGTACCCTATTCTTCTTTTTTGTATACACTATAGATAACACTATATCAAGATAGACGGCACGAAGCGCTTTCCGCTTAACAATGCATGCCGCCTGCTTCAAAACAAGTTAGCCCTTCAGACTTCCAATGAGCGCACCACGGGCAAAATACTTCTGGAGAAAAGGGTACACACAAAGTATCGGAACAGTGGCTACGATGATGGTGGCATACTTAATGGTTTCAGCAACGGATTCCGCGTCTGTGGCGTCCACCATCATGTCCTGGGTGGAATTCTGCAGCAGGATTTCCCGCAACACGACCTGAAGAGGATACAGAGTACGGTCTCGGAGAATCACGCTGCCCCAAAACCATGAGTTCCATATCCCAATACCATAGTAGAGAATCATCACCGCGATAATGGACTTGGACAGAGGCAGCACAACGTTAAACAGGATGCTGAAGTGCCCTGCACCATCTATCAGAGCCGCCTCAGTAAGGCTGTCCGGGATGGATTGAAAACTGGTTCGCATGATAATCATGTTGTAGGTACTGATGGCGCCTGGAATGATGAGACCCCAAAAGTTGTTAATCAAGTGGAAGTCCCGCATATTAAGGTATGCTGGAATCATGCCGCCGGAGAAAAACATGGTAAAGGTAACGAGCATCATGATGGGCTTCTTAAAAAGCACTCCTTTGCGGGAGAGAAAATATGCCCCCAAACTCGTCATCAGGAGATTGACTATCAAACCCATGATGAGGATGAACAGGGTATTCCGGTAGCCTAAGAGTATCATGGGGTTTTGCAGCACTTTCTCATAAGCAGCAAAGCTGAAGCCTATGGGCAAGAGCAGAGGCCCTGAGTGCTGCATCAGCCCAGTGTTGGTACTCAGAGACGCGAAGAGTACATAGAGCATCGGGTAGAGGCATAAAAAGGCGATCATACCCAGAAAAATATAGTTAAACACCATAAAAACGTTTTCACCAGTAGAGTGCAATACCCTACTGCCTGCTTTGCTAGCTTTTACCATGTCCCTTACCTCCTACCACAGACTGGTTTCCGAAACCTTACGGCTGATTTTATTCGCTACGATCAACAGGATGAAGTTAATGAGCGAGTTAAATAGACCAATGGCAGTGGAATAGCTGAAGTTCTGCTCCAAAAGACCTACACGGTATACATACGTGGATATGATGTCGGCTGTCTCGTAGGTTGCGGGGTTGTAGAGCAGCAGGGTCTTTTCATAACCCACGTCCAGCAGGTTTCCAATACGGAGAATAAGCATGATGATGATGGTAGGTATGATAGAAGGCAGAGTTACCGCGAAAACTTGACGGATACGTCCTGCCCCGTCTATCATGGCTGCCTCGTACAACTGAGGGTCAACCCCAGAAAGAGCCGCCAAGTAGATAATGGTTCCCCAGCCCACGCCCTGCCATATACCAGAGATTACATAAATCGGGCGGAAAAGACCAGGCTGCTGGAGTAAGGGGGTTCGTGTACCCCCAAAGAACGCGACTATATCGTTAAAAAGCCCTGATGTCATCGAGAAGTCGGTAATCATACCAGCAACAACCACCATAGAGATAAAGTGAGGCAAATAGCTTAGGGTCTGCACAGTACGTTTGTAGGCCGAATGGCGCACTTCATTCAAAAACAGTGCCAGAATGATAGGCGCTGGGAAGCCAAATAGCAGGCTGTAAAAACTTATGAGGAACGTATTCCTGAAAAGCCGTCCCAGATAGGGGCTTCTGAAAAAACGGGCAAAGTTGTCAAACCCAACCCACGGACTACCGGAAAAGCCTCTGGCAGGAACAAAGTTCTTAAACGCAATCAGCGCGCCATACATCGGTTTGTAGGCAAACAGAGCATAGTAAAGGATAACCGGTATAACTAACATATAGAGTTCCCAATTTCGCTGCATATCCCTGCGAAGCACTTTGGACATTTCAACTGTTCGTTTCATACGTTCCCTCTGATTATAAAAACCGGCCTGTCCAGAACAGATAGACCGGTTTAGCGGTTACTACCGCTTGTTATAGCGATCAAGCGCCGCATTCTGGATTGCCAGCGCCCGTTCAATGCCTAATCCCCTGACATCGCTCAGATACTTATTCCATGCAGCGTCGGTCAATTCTATATTGCCGATAACCACGTTAGTGGTGAACTCATCTACATAGGTATTCACATCGGTGGTGATGCTCGCCAGTTCAGCGCTTTCATCACTGGTAGCGGTAACAGGCGGCAGAAGATACTTATCAGCGCCCGGAATTGTCATATCTGCAGGCGCAGAGGCAGCTTGCGGCACACCGGAGTAATACTGAGTCAGGTAGTTAATATCCTGCACAAACGGACCAGAACCAGCGCCCTTTGAATAAGCCAGAATCGCCTGACTGATACTCCAACCCTGAGGGTTCTTCATGATCAGCGGTGTATAGGTGGGAACTCCGTTCACCATAGTAAAGGACTCGCCTTCAATACCAAAATTGTAGAGGATATGGCCTTTCTCACTGTAGGCATAGTCCAGAAGCCGACAAGCAATTTCAATCTGTTGCGGCGTGGAGGCTGCGGAAATCGCTGCTGAGTCCTGGCCTGAGTAGGCCGCGCCCGGAATACCGTATACTGCTTTCGCGTTTCTGGTCAGTGCAGGATAGGGCAGAGCCACTACTTCATACTTAGGCTGCGTGGGGGTCATAGCATTCATCCACGTTTGCAGGCCACTCCCAACAGAAGCCACTGCCGCGCCAGATTTACCAGTGGTCATGTTGGTATTCAGGGTAGAGGCTGCCCTAACGCTTACCACGTCTGGGTCAATAAGTCCTTCCTTATACCACTGGGCCATAGTCTGAAGCCACTGGCGATAGCCAGCATCGTACTGGCCAAAATGGACTTTACCATCATCAGCGTTTACATACCAACTCTTCAAAAAGCCAAAGGAGGGCATGAACAGGCGAAGGTTATTGCTCCAGGTGATCGTAAAAGGAGCGGAAGCCCCTTTCTGAGTCTTGAACTGGGTCAGTACATTGTGCCAGTCATCTATGGTTGTCGGAAGAGCCAGCCCCAGGTCGTCCAGCCAATCCTTACGAATCATCAGCCCTTGAGTGTTCAGCAGGCGTTCATCGTCCTTGAGGAACGCAAACACATAGTAGCTGCCTTGGTCGGTTTTGACCATCTTATCCAAGTCCGGGTGAGCCTGAAGAAAAGCCTTGTAGTTTGGAGCATACCGGTCAATGTAGTCGTTCAGCCGCAGGATCACCCCATCGCTAATAGCCTTTTCAGGCCCGCCAGGGTACTGAGTCAGCCAATAGTATTCAATGATGTTGGGCATATTCTGTGGATCAACTATCATCAGGTTAAAGGCTTCGGTTACCGCTGTCTCTGGCGGATGCTGGTAGGTGATCTTGATCCCTGTCTGTTGTTGCAGCGCCTTAGCAAAGGGCGTATCACCGAAATTGGTATAATGAGGTGATACGTTTGCGTTCAGCGTAGACCAATAGCTGAGACCCACACTCGTGCTTACAGGATACGTCCCCACCGGCGTTGTTGTGGCGCTTACGCTTGCAGATGGAGCAGCACTCCTATTTCCGCTGGCAAAAACCCCTGTGCTTACCAGAGCGCCCAGTACGAGGACGCTCAGAATCGTTTTCTTAACAATAGTCATCTTTGACCTCCAATGAATGTTTTAATAATTACAATCCTATAATCTCAGTTTGTCAAGCAAAAAATACAAACGATACTCAACTTTTTTTATATCGTATATACTGATACGTGTCAGTATATAAGTTATGTGTCTATATATCAGATACGTAACGTGTCATGATATTAGATACGTTACATGTCAGTATGTAAGACACGTAACGTGTCAATGTTTCAGACACGTTACGTGTCAGTATGTAAGACATGTAACGTATCAGCGTATCAGATACGTAATGTATTATGGTAGACATATCATGTCCTATATTGCTTATTTGCTCCAAAAGTTTGCATCATGTGCTTGACAGTAACAGAGAGGAACGGTATACTAATGATACAATTCGTTTAGGAGCGTTCTATGCTATCTGTACTTATCATTGGAACTGGCGGCATAGCCCGTGTGCATGCCGAGGCATATCGGAATATGGAGAAGTCTGTCCGTATCCGCGGTATTGTTGATACGGACTTGGCTCGAGCAGAGAAGTTTGCACGTACGTATGAACTGACTGATACGCCTGGGTTCAGTCTCTATAGTGACTATCGTGAAGCTCTGGCAAAGGGGAGCTTTGACCTTGTTTCCATCTGTACGCCGCCGCCTTTCCACTGCTCCATGAGTATAGACAGTCTTAACGCTGGCGCTCATGTGCTGATCGAGAAACCAATGGCGCTGTCGCTCGAAGAATGTGATCGCATACTGGAAGCTGCGCAAAAGACTGGTCGGCGCGTATCGGTGATGGCACAGAATCGTTATGACACCAGCAAGGCGCGTATCCATCGGCTCATTAGCGAAGGGCATTGCGGCAGAGTGCTGTATGCGCAGGCATATTCAGCATGGTGGCGTGGCACAGCGTATTACAACACGTGGCATGGCTCATGGGAGACTGAGGGCGGCGGCTGTGCGCTTAATCTGGCGATACATCAAATCGACTTGCTGCTATGGCTTGCTGGAAGTGTCGGTGAAGTTACAGCGTTTACTGCCAACGTTAATCATAGCAGTGCCGAGGTGGAAGACCTTGCGCTCGGTATCGTGCGCTTTAACAGCGGCGCGGCAGCAGGCGGGCTGGGAGAGATACTGGGATCAACGGTTCACCATGGTGAGGGGCAGCAGCTGCTCTTTCAGACGGAACGGGCAGGGCTGGCGTTTCCGTTCCAGATAAAGGCTACGAGATCACGAGCAGGGGGCTTCCCGGAAGATGACCCTGAAACAGTGGCTGAACTAACAGCGCTCTGTAACAGCTTCCCACCATTAGCTGTGGAATGGTTTGAGGGACAAATCCGCGACTTTGTATCGCTCATTGAGACTGGCGCTGCCTCGCCGTTTCTGTCTGATGGTAACAGTGCGCGTGCTGCTATTGAAGTGGTGATGGCGCTGTACAAGTCCGCTGCCACTCAGAGATCGGTCAGCCTTCCTTTATCGCTGGATGATCCGTTTTACACGAGAGCAGGTTTGCTGGAACACGCGCTGCATTATAATAGAAGGGTTTTAAGTAACCTAAGAGGAAACGCGGCAGAAGGTGTTGGAAGCAATGCGTATCCTTAACGACAGTTCCAATCTGCTGGCGCAGTAACACGGTTGTACTGGCGCTTCATATCGGTAATACTGACATTGACGCGGCTGTCTATGCTGAGCGCTGCAGCGGTTACTGGCAGGTGTTGGCAGAGGTGGCGATTACGGTTGATGCGGCGATTGCGCTTATTGTTCGCAAATCAACAAATAGGATGGGAGCTTTATGAGAAAGACAGCGATTATAAGTGGCAGCCGGCGCGGTATTGGTCGAGGCATTGCGGTACAGCTTGCCCGCGATGGTTTTAACGTGGTGATCAATGGCACGCGCCCCTTAGACAGTGGTGATACGCTTTTGGACATTCGCGCTGCTGGGGATTGTCACTACATACAGGCCGACATTGCTAAGGCTGCAGACCGGCAGCGCCTGGTTGAGGAGACTGTGGAACGCTTCGGCGCGATTCATGTGCTAGTGAACAACGCTGGTGTTGCGCCGATGGAACGCGCTGACGTGCTGGAGATGAGTGAGGAAAGCTATGACCGTGTGATGAACATCAATGCTAAGTCGGTGATGTTTTTGACTCAGGCTGTGGCGAAACAGATGATTAAACAAGAGGTTTGTGGGAAGAAGCGGGGAACTATTATCAACATATCGTCGTGTTCTGCAGCAGTATCGTCCATAAATCGTGGAGAATACTGCATTTCTAAAGCGAGTGTTGCCATGCTGACGATGCTCTATGCAGATCGCCTTGCCCGTGACGGTATACTGGTTCACGAGATACGCCCCGGTGTCATCAGTACTGACATGACCAGTGGGGTTAAGGACAAGTACGATGACCTGATCCAGCAGGGTAGTTTCCCGATTGCCCGCTGGGGTCAGGCTGAGGACGTGGCTGCAGCAGTCTCAGCGTTTGCCAGCGATGCCTTTCTGTACACCACTGGTAACTATATTGACGTGGATGGCGGCTTTCATATCCGGCGTCTATAATGCGTCTATAATAAGGAAGAGATATGAACAATGCTTTGTTTGAACCGCTGAACCTCAAGGAGCGCGTCATCAAGAATCGTTTTGTAGCGCAGGCAATGGAAGGCAATGATGCTGATAAGGGCGGCGCGCCCTCGGAACGCACGATTAACCGGTATTATGAACTGGGTAAGGGTGAATGGGGGCTGGTGGTTGTGGAGGCAATTTCGGTGGTGGAAACCTCGTTGGCTCGTGTTAATGGCATGATTCTCAACCGCAAGAACCTTGATGCGTTTAAGCGCTTGGTTGACGCCTACAAAACGGCCAATCCCGATGGCAGTCTATTCTTCCAGCTTACTCATTCTGGGGAGCAGAGTGGGACTTTTGCTGATAAGACCTGTGTTGCTGTGGAAAAGCCCGCTCACCGCTACTTGAGTGCCAGTGAAATCGCGGGTATCAGGGACGCCTTTGTTGCTGCTGCGCTCTTGGCAGTGGAAGCAGGCGCTGACGGGATCGACTTCAAGATGTGTCACGGCTATCTTGGCGCGGAGATACTGCGCCCGAACAACACCCGTGCTGATGAGTGGGGTGGGTGTTTTGAGAACCGTACCCGCCTCCTCCGTGAAGCTATTACTGAACTCAAGGCGCGGCTTCCTCAGGGATTCATACTTGGTTCACGGCTGTCCCTGTATGAGGGCATTCGTGGCGGCTGTGGTACTGCTAGTGCAGGTGAAATCGTGGAAGACCTGAGCGAGATGCTGAACGTTATCCGCCTTATGGACGAGCTGGGTATGGATTACGCCAATGTGTCGGCGGGGATTCCTGCGCTGACCGGCGCTATTACCCGCCCGACTGAGCCGTCGAAGTACCTTGCCCTGCACCACTTGCGTTACACTAAGACCGTGCGTGAGCTTGTTGTTAAGGAAGAGCGTTGTCTCAAGGTGATTGGTTCGGCTTACTCAAGCCATAGGATGGGCGCCTTAGCGGTGATGGAGGAGATGCTCACTAAGGGTTATACTGACCTCTGCGGCTTTGGGCGACAAACCTTCGCTGATCCGCTGATGCCGAAAAAGGTCAGTGCTGGTGAGCCGGTCAACTGGTGCATATTGTGTTCGGCCTGTAGCAGGTTGATGACGTCCCAGCGCAACGATGGCTGTGCTGTCTACAATGACTTTTATAAACAAGAGTTAAAAACGCTTAGATGAGTAAAACACTATCGTTTCTTGGGCAAGCTGTAACAGTATATCCATCTGTCTCTGACACCCTTATTGTGGGTACTGGTGCTGCGGCCTATAACGCGGCGCTTCATCTCTTTGACCGCGGTGTTAGCAACATTGCGCTTCTCACGGAAGACCGGCTCGGTGGTACGTCGCGTAATACTGGCTCGGACAAGCAGACCTACTACAAGGTCGCCTGTGCTGGTGCTACGCCGGATACGCCTCGTGCTATGGCTGCGACGCTATTCTCCGGCGGTTCCATGGATGGGGACATTGCGCTCTGTGAAGCTGCTCATTCCCTGCAAGAATTCTTCCACCTTGTAGGCATTGGTGTTGCCTTTCCCCATAACCGCTATGGTGAGTTTGCTGGTTACAAGACTGATCACGATCCTCTTGAACGCGCCTCATCCACTGGTCCATACACATCGCGGCAGATGACCGAGCGTCTTGAGGCGGAGGTTTGCCGTCGTAGTATCCGCATCATAGACAAGACACGAGTAATAAAGTTACTCACCAGCGAGGGCGATAACACGCGGGCTTACGGGGTCTTGTGTTTGGAGCAGGGGAATGTCTTTTGCGTCTATCTTGCCCGCTACATCATATTCGCCACTGGCGGGCCTGCCGGACTGTACCGTGAAACCGTGTACCCGCAGAAGCACTTTGGTGCTTCAGGTGTGCTTGCCCGTGAAGGCGTTGAATTTGCGAACATCACCGAGTGGCAGTATGGCATTGGCTCGACAAAGTTCCGCTGGAACCTGTCAGGAAGCTACCAGCAGGTGATTCCACGCTATGTGGCGATTGACAGTGCTGGTCGTGAACGGGAATTCTTGCGCGATTACTTCCCCACCATGAGACAGTTAAGCGCAGCGGTGTTTTTGAAAGGCTATCAGTGGCCATTTGACCCGGCAAAGCTCGGCGATGAAGGTTCCTCTCTTGTTGACTGCGCTGTGTACTATGAAAAGTACCTCAATGGCAGGCGCGTTTACCTTGATTTCATGCATAACCCTGCTGACTTTTTGCTAGATACCCTCGACCGAACAGCATACGACTACCTTGCCCGCTCCGATGCGCTGGCCGCGACGCCGGTTGAGCGTCTCCGGCGATTGAACCCGCAGGCGTATCAGCTATATCAATCCCACGGTATTGATCCGGCAAGCGAGTACATTGAGATTGATGTGTTACCGCAGCACCACAACGGCGGCGTGGCGGTGAACATCTGGTGGGAGACCTCGATTAAGCGCCTCTTTGCCATAGGGGAATGTGCTGGAACTCACGGTGTCAGACGTCCTGGTGGCAGCGCCTTGAACGCGGGTCAGGTCGGAGGTTTACGCGCTGCCGAGTACATTGCGTGGAACATTGCTGTGGCGGACACTTTCTTTGACAATAGCAACGCAGTTGTGTCTCAAGCTGGTAACAGTCTGGCGTCATTCGAACAGGTGTTGAATGTAGCGATGTCTGGCACCACCGGCGAGGTCGGTCGAGCCATGTCTGACACCACCGGCGCGGACGACCAAGCCATGTCTGACACCACCGGCGCGGACGACCAAGCCATGTCTGACACCACCGGCGAGGACGACCAAGCCATGTCTGACACCACCGGCGAGGACGACCAAGCAATGTCTGACACTGCTGGCGCGGTCGGTCGAGCCATGTCTGACACCACCGGCGAGGACGACCGAGCGATGTCTGACACCACCGGCGAGGACGACCCAGCGGTGTCTGGCACCATCGTCAGCGCGGACGAGCTTTTGCGTCGTTTACAGTCGCTCAATTCCGCTGCTGCTTCGTTCCTGCGGTTGAAGCAGCGGGTTGACGAGGGACTTGCCAGTATCAAAGCGCTGGAACAAGAACCGCTAAGGGTCGACAACGGCGACTTGACGGCGCTGTTTTGTTTTAAGGAAGTGCTGGTATTGAGTAGGCTTTTGTATGAGACCATCTTGTTCTATATGGAACAGGGCGGGAAAAGCCGTGGCTCGTATCTCATACTTGACGCGCTGAACGTTGGCATTCCACGCACGCCAGAACTGGATGCCGCTTTTCACGACAAGGTACTGCGCTCACGTTACGACCCTTGCTCCGGTGTGATGCTTATTGATGCGCGTCCCGTGCACCCTATTCCCGACGCCGACACATGGTTTGAACGGGTGTGGCATGATTATACAGCGGGGTTCAGGAGTCTTCCGTATGAAAGCAGGTAACAATGGCAAACTATAGCAAGCCAGATTCATGGGCGCTGAGAGCCCAGCGGGAAGGCTATCCGGCCCGCTCCGTATACAAACTGAGTGAGCTTAATGAGCAGTTCAGATTATTACACCCTCGTGGCGCATCCACGAGCCGTATCCTCGACTTAGGCGCTGCTCCGGGAAGCTGGAGTCTCTATGTCCTGCGGCATATTGGGCAGGCTTGCCAGCTCACTGCCTGTGACCTATCGCCCTTGTCGCGGGTTCACGGCAAGGGTCTCTTCGACCGCGACAACTTTTTCTTTATACAGGGAGACATGACCGATGAGGCGACACAAGCCGCGATACTGGAACGTGCGCCCTACCATGTGGTAATCAGCGATGCCGCTCCAGCAACTATGGGGAGCCGCTCCATTGATACGCTTCGCTCCCTTGCCCTGGCCGAAACCGCCCTCTTCTA
Organism: Treponema sp.; assembly: GCA_031267685.1. GTDB lineage: Bacteria > Spirochaetota > Spirochaetia > Treponematales > Breznakiellaceae > JAIRMT01. Next base: position 8,117 of record JAIRYV010000085.1, on the reverse strand, counting down.
CGCTGAAACGGCGCTGACGACTGGCGGCAACTTCGCGGTCAAGGTGTTTCAGGGCGGCGATACCATCACACTCCTCAAACGCCTGCGCGAAATCTTCACCAGCGCGAAGAGCTTTAAACCAAAAGCCTGCCGTCGTGAGTCCTTTGAGACGTATTATCTGGGACTTGGGAAGAAGTGATACGCCGCATACTGTCCCAGCTGTTTACGATGGTTTTCAGCACATGTGCTGTTTCTAAGCGATGAAGCACCTTCAAACGTACTAGACACTGCTAGTAAAGGTTGCACTGTCGGATGGCTTAAGGGAATAACAACACTGCAGCCATCCCCAGACGGAATAACCGGAAAGAAGCGATAGTCTATGACCGGGAGAAGTATAGGAAACGGGGGCTGATAGAGCGGCTATTTGGTAAACTGAAAGAGAATAGACGACTGGCTGTTCGGTATGAGAAAGCGGACATCACCTTCTTAGACTTTATTGTTATCGCATTTCTCACAATCCTTCTTTGCTAACAGTATCTAGTGTGTCACTCACACAAGCACGAGTGTACCTCCCTGAAACGATGCTTTCAGACATCTTGAAACAAGGCTTTGATGCCCTGAAGGATTTAGTCATAAAAACGGGTACACGGAAGAAATTGCTTACTCCATGTACCCGAATATGAACACTTTGCGGCTATTCCTTCACCGCTCCAAGCATGATACCAGAGATGAAGTAACGTTGCAAGAAGGGATAGACCACTAGCATTGGAATCATGGCAATGAACACCTTCGCGGCATTGAGCGACTTGTTAGACAGCTTGAAGAGGTTTTCTATCTGGTCTTTGGAAAGCGTCGAGGTCTGTATGTTTACCACCAGCTGCTGAATGTAGGTCTGAAGCGGGTAGTGGCTTTCACTGGTGGTGAGTACCAGCCCCTGGAAAAACTCGTTCCAGTGATACACGCCGGTAAAGAGGACTATCGTGGCGATTACCGGGATGGAACAAGGCACTATAACCATGAAAAGAATCTTCCACGGCCCCGCACCATCCACGACAGCGGCTTCCTCAAGGTCTCGGGGAATGCCCCGGAAGAAGTTAACCATGAGGATAAGGTTGAACACCGGAAGACTGCCACCAAGCACCAGCGCCCAGATCGAATCAATGAGGTGGTAGTTTTTTATCGTGATATACCATGGGATAGTGCCGCCGTTAAACAGCATACAGAAGATGACGATCCACATCACAATATCGCGCGGTTTGAAATCGCGGCGAGTTTTCGAGAGCGGGTAGGCCATGAGAATCAGTACTGCTAGAGTTACAGCGGTTCCCAATACGGTTCTCTGTATTGAAATCCAAAAGGAATTGAAGAACATGAAGTCTTTCATGATTTCCTGGTAAGACTGTATCGTAAAACCAATGGGATAGAAGGTAACAATGCCGGAATTGGCTGCGGCCTTGTCTGAAATTGAAAGACACAAGGCGTACCAGATTGGGTATAAGCACAAAAAAGTGAGAGCGGCCATTATTACAATGTTTACGATGTTAAAAAGGTTCTCGCTCAATGATCTACTCTGAATCACGCTGTCCTCCTTAGAACACTTTATAATCGGCAAACTTGTATGCCGCAAGGTATGAAGATACGATCAACACAAAGCTCACCGCTGACTTGAGCAGTCCGGCGGCAGTGGCAAGGGAAAACTGAAGGTTGATGAGACCCATGCGATATACCCACGTGTCGATGATGTCGCCAGTGGAATACACAAGCGGGTTATACAGGTTATAAATCTGGTCAAAGCCGGCGTTTAACACATTGCCGAGACCAAGAACCCCGAGTACCACGATGGTACTGGCAATGCCCGGCAGGGTAATGTGCCATGTTGAACGCAGGCGACCTGCACCGTCAATCGAAGCGGCCTCATACAGATTCGGGTTGATGCCGGTGAGGGCTGCAAGGAAGATGACGGCATTATAGCCAAATTCTTTCCAGACCTCGGTTCCAATGACAATTTGACGGAATATCGAAGCGTCGGTCATCCAAACTTTTGGCTCAACACCAAAGAAACCGGTGATGCTGTTTATCACACCCTGATAGCCAAAGATGTTTAGCACTACGCTAGCAAGTACGACCCATGAGATGAAATGAGGAAGATAGACTATGGTTTGCACCAGTTTTTTGAATGTACGCAGGCGCACTTCATTGAGGAGGAGGGCAAACACGAGGGGAACCAGCAGATTAAGAACCATCTTTCCTACAGCGATAACAAGTGTATTGATGATAACCTGCACCGAGTCGCCCAGCATGAAGAGATACGTAAAGTTTTCTAGTCCTGTCCATCTTGAGCGGAAAAACCCTCGGCCCGGATTGAAATCCTGAAAAGCCATCACGATCCCATACATAGGAACGATGCTAAACAGTGCCAACCAAAGTAAACCTGGCAGAATCATTAGGCCGTAGTGAAGTTGAAGTATGGTATGTCTTTTCATTATGCCCTCACAAGATAACGGCGCCGCATACACGGCGCCTCGCGATTGGTTTATTTCAGATAGGTATTTGCTATGTCGTCCAGGATGCCCTGACCGCCCTGAGCTTTCCAGTCTGCTACGAATTTGTCAAACGTGCTGATGTCAGCCTGACCAGTAACAATCTTCATCATCACTTCGGTTTCCATCTTCCAGAGGTTAGGCCAGCGCTGTTCCAGTAAGTCGGTCATGCTGTAGGTAACGCTGTACACCTCTTTATCGATCTTGCGTGTGGCATACGGCCGGTCGCCAACCATGATCGCGTAACTTCGGTTAAAGTCGCCGGCATTGGCCATGCTGAAATCACTGACATTGAGATCGCGGCTCGCGGTGAAGCCCGGAATGACATTCTTGATCAACTGGGCGTCATGGTACATGAGCTTATAGATGGACATGGGGTTGTTGTAACTTTCCGGCGTGGTCTGGCCAGTGAGAACTTTAAGCAGCTCGTTGTATTCATACTCTGTCTCGTCCATTGCAGCGGCAACGGTTCGCAGGGGATACCAGCCAATCGCTACCGAGGTATCAAAGGCGGCTTCATCTCGAACCAGCGCGTTATACATGATGATGACCGCAGCCGCCACGTCCGCCGAGGCTTTCTTGCTGATTACGCAGGAGCTTACACCCGGGGCTTTCATGTGAGCGTTCCATTTCCCATCATTAGTCAGCACTGGATATGCCTGCCAGTTTGCATTAGGATCATTCTTGAACGAATCACCGTTTCCATAGCCGAGTCCCCACCACGGAGCAAAGCGCAGACCAACCTGATTTGCGTTTACTGGCTCGCCAGAATTGTCCCGCGAACCCATTTCAGGGTCAATAAGCCCTTCTTTGTACCATGATGCGAGACGCTGAAGCGCGGGCTTCATCTTGGGGTCCAGGGAGCCGTAGGAGACCGTCCCGTTGCCATTGTCCAGGAAGTAGCCTGGGTAGGCGTCATAGGCGGAAAACACGGGATCAAAGCCGTTGCTGAGGTTTGATGACTCAATGAAGTTGCAGTAAAGCTTGGTATTCTTGTCTGGTCCAATGATTGGAATAGTTGCCGCACCTGCGGGTTTCTGTTCTTTGAACACGCGGGCCACATTTTCAATATCGTCGAGGGTTTTGGGGATGGCAAGTCCATACTGGTCGAGCCAGTTTTTCTGGATGTTGAGCACGTGTACCCCGTCAGTGGCTACGGTGATGTTGGGCAAGGCTATCATCCTGCCGTCATAGCTCACCATTTCCATAGCGCGTCCCTGGGTTGAATCAACGATGCCCTTGACCTGTGAGGAAGCGTATTGCTGGAACAACCCCGTGATGTCGTAAAGCATCTCTGACTTGGCGGCCTTAAGCAAATAGCTCTGGGAGTTGAAGACCAGTGCGTCTGGCAGGGTGTTACTAGCGATGGCCAGGGAGACCTTTTGGTTATAGTCATTGCCCTCAGCCGCGGTCCAATCCACGATAACATTGATGTTATAGTTATCGCGGAGGTAGCGGGTGTACTGGTTGTTCTGGGCAGTATCACCCGGAGGCAGCGTGGTATCAATAGGACTCACGCTCATGCCGATGTGAACGTCCACCGGCTTGGTGAACTTGCTGAACGCCAGCGCGTCTCCGGTAAGCCCCGCGGGGGAAAGCGTCGGTGTGGCGCTCCTCTGGCTCTGCTGTTGACCACCACCGCTCGCAAAAACGGTCCCGACCGCGATAAGCATTAACGCGGCGATACATCCATATACTCTTTTCATTACTAACTCTCCTCTAAAATTGATGTTCCTATCATCTTATTTTGAGAATTGCTGGTTGTCAAATAAAATCTTCTCTTTTAAGAAGTACTACCAGGTGATTGAACAAAAAAACGACAGACCCGAAAGCAGGATACTCGCGAGATTGAGACCTGCTCCGGTCGATGTTGACGGTTCTCCTTTTCCTTCTTCTTCACCGTGGTCAAAAAAGCCGGAATCCAGTATAGTTTCATAGCCCCAGGGAACGGCAAAGAGCTTTTGGGCAGTTTTGGGAATAGAATTCCGCTCGTCCGTCAAAGACCGGAATACCCAGATACGACAGGTTTTTCTGCTTTGAATGAATGTCCGCATCAAATTCCCCCCATAGAATATGAGCGGCTCCTAATGTTATCTTCAGGCTGAAGATGTTCCGCTGATATTCTGTTTTCAGAACCCCGAAAAGTGCGTGGATGCGCGCGTCAAAGACGACATCATTGAAGATTTCAAGGAGCAATTTCAATACACCAGGACTTGCCCTGCGGTAGTTCATTAAACCTCCATAAAGGCTTTGTTTAACAGGCTTTGCTCCGGCGCTTTGGTGAAACGCGACACAATCGGGATCACGATGAACGGAACTACAATGGCACAGGACGCGGCAAGCGGCGAATTGGCGCTCCCTAGTACAAAAAACAGAATGATTTCAGTTCCCAGCCCGGACAGCAGACCCGCATAGGCAGCGACTTTGGTAACACGCTTGCTGTAGAGGCCGAAGATGTAGGGGCCTGCAAAGGAACCAGACACCGCGCCCCAACTCAGCGACATAAGCGTAACAATGAAGCTGAACTGAAAGCGCGAGATGAGGTACGAAATGATGACGAAAATCGCCGATAGAAAACGCATCATGGCTACAGAATGGTCTTTGCCGGTTCTGGTGCCTATCCGCGAAGGATACAGGTCGATAGCCACAGCTGACGAAGACACCAGCACAAGCGACGACAGCGTGGACATAGATGCGGACAGTACCAACAGCATAATGAGCGACAGTAAGAGCGCAGGAAGATGCGAGGTAAGCAAAGTAGGCACGATGCGGTCATAGAATATACCGCCGGTCCCGTCTTTAGGCACTGTGTTCAGGTCAAAGAATACATGGGCAAACGTGCCGGTCAGATAGGCGGAAAAACCAATGACCAGCGCAAAAACGGTAGTAACCAGGGTCGCTTTGGAGATCACATGCTCATTTTTGATGGCGTAGAACTTCTGCGTCATCTGTGGCAGACCCCACGTTCCAAAGCTCGTCATAAACACTAGTGAGATAACGGTGAGCGCACTGGGCTGCTGCGCGGGCGGAACGTGTTGTGAATAGTTCTCGCTCACCTTTGCCACCATGGTAAAAAGCCCACCGCCATTCTCCGCCAGCACTGATACCATGGCAATCGCTCCTAAGAACATGATGATGCCCTGAATGAAGTCGGTGATTGCAATAGCAAAGTACCCGCCAAGTATGAGATACACCCCAGTAAACGCAATCATGATGAGCAGCGCCAGATCATACGGTATGTGAAACACCGCCTCAAACAGATGCCCCAGGCCCTTGAACACAGACGCAGAATACGGTAATAGAAAGAAGAAGATGACCGAAGCAGCCACAGGTTTCAAATACTTGGCGCCATAGCGTTCCTGTAAAAACTCAGGCATAGTCATGGTATCCAGGTTTTGAGTCATGCGTCGTGTGCGGCGTGCCAGAATGAGCCATGCGGCCATTGCCCCAATAAGCGCGTTACCCAGCGCGATCCAGAGCGCGTTAAGCCCGAACTGCCAGCCCTGGGTTCCGGCAAACCCGATAAAGATAACCGCTGAAAAGTACGAAGTTCCATAAGCAACCGCAGACACCCACGGCCCCATAGTCCTGCCACCCAGAAAAAAATCTCCCAGGGTTTTGGTCTTTTTCATACCCCAGATTCCAATAACGGTCATAAGAACCAAAAACACCACGAGAAAAACAATACCAATCGACATGATATCCTCCTTTATGCTGAGAAGTGTAACCCCACAGCTGGTTTAACACAATATACATATTGGCAATGCTTTGTCGCTAGACACTATACTGAAACGCACTCAAGAATGCCAGATGCCATTCTAAGCCACACATAAAAAAGGCGTGAGGTACTGGCGTCATTGGCCCTTACCAGCTGCCACTGATCCGCCGGCTAATCGTCGTGGACATCGTAAAGAACGTGTATTGTACTTCGTTACATAGTTGTGATCCCAAATTGTCCACTGGGTAATGGCCGAATCCTTCCACGTGGAAACCGCATAGAGCTTACCCTTGATTCTAACCCCAGTCCAGATATCCTGAAGAAAAAATTCGCAATTTCAAGAGCTATTTTTAGAGGGCGCTCATCTTAGCTATGCTCAACGGTCTTGGTTAAGCATAGCTAAGACTAATCAAAACTGACAAGCACCTTGCGAATACTCGCGTTATTCTTGTCCGTATAGTCAAAGGCTTGAACCATCTGATCAATAGGAAAGACTTTGGAAACAAAGCCTTCCAGAGGGAGCTTCCCCTGCTTGAGATAGTCAATCACCACCGGAAAGCGTTTGGTCTGGAGCCGGGAACCATAGATGGTCAATTCCTTTTTCACAATGCCCACTGGCGCAATATCGCTGGGAAGCTCATTAAACGATAACTCGACAACTCGACCTGCGACAGAGGTGATCTCCACTGCATCCTCAAAACTTTTCTTGTTGCATACCGCATCAACCGTTACATTCGCCCCCATGCCCCCACTGATTTCCCGCACTGTGTCAAACAAGTCTTGTTCTTTTACGTTAATCGTATGGTCTACACCGAGGCTTTTGGCATATTGCAGCTTTTCTGGCACCATATCAATGATGATCACCACAGCCCCCGCAAGCTTCGCCATTGTTGCAACTGTAAGCCCGATGGTTCCAGCCCCCATAACCAGCACGAGGTCCCCGCTCCGCACATTGCCCCGGTAACAAGCCTGCGCGCCAATGGTGAAAGGCTCAAGCAACACAACTTCATCCCAGGGAAGAGACTGGGGAACCTCATGGATATTAGCTGCAGGTACCAGTATATACTCCTGACAGCCGCCGTCAATGTGTACCCCCATCACCTTGAGCTGCTCACACACATTGCCCCGACCCTGACGACAGGCGTAACAAACGCCGCACGAGATGATCGGCTCCACCACCACATGAGTTCCTGGAACAAGCGCACTAGCAGCAGAACCAGTTTCCACAACTTCACCCACAATCTCATGCCCCCATACACGGGGATATACCGCAAAGGGGTTTCTCCCATGAAAGATGTGGATGTCCGAGCCACAAATGCCAAGCCGCTTTACCTTGACCAGTACATCCGTACTGGTCTCTACTTTGGGTATGTCCCGCTCCGCGATGTTTAACACCCCGGGCTTTTCAATAATGCCTATCTTCATAAACTCCTCTCAACCTCCTATCTATATTACCATGATAGCATCCCTGCTCATACTGTCAAGAACAATCGTTACAGTGCCACGCTACGGCGTTGTAGAGCAATCAAACATCTCCAAAACAGATATAGAAACCATGCTTGTCCTCTTCCAAGACAGCGTGGAAAGCATAGAAAAAGTGGAAGACAGCTCCTAAGCGCTTGCAAAACACCATCTGAAGAAACAACAACTACGGTATATACCACAATGCGGCGCTGCCACCACTTTTCATACGGTAAAGACCTGACTCTCAAGCAAAAGGCCCGCTCCCCATACCACTTTGCTCCTTCCCCAAAACCTTCAGACCCTTCCTAAAAACTTTTACACCCTTCCTAGAAAGTTCTACACCCTTCCTAGAAAGTTCTACACCCTTCCTAAAAACTTTTACACCCTTCCTAGAAAGTTCTACACCCTTCCTAAAA
>JAIRYV010000036.1 GCA_031267685.1 Treponema sp. | reverse complement strand
GTGAAGGCCAAACAGAGAAGTCTGTGAAGGCCAAACAGAGAAGTCTGTGAAGGCCAAACAGAGAAGTCTGTGAAGGCCAAACAGAGAAGTCTGTGAAGGCCAAACAGAGAAGTCTGTGTTTCGGGAACGGGGAATGCGATGCAGAGGTTCTGACGGTTTAGACGCCGAACTTAAAATGAAACTGAGGTATGACCGGCACTGAGGTTGCGGCTGCCTTATTTTCCATTTTGATTGCGTCGAATACTTCCTGTCTGAATATCTTTATGTTTTTGGGTGCGTCTACCCCGATGCGGATATGATCGCCTTGTATTTCGATAATGGAAATAGATATATCCTCGCCAATCATAATCTTTTCATTGATTTTTCTGGATAGTATTAGCATGAACGTGCCTCGTGCGCCTTGAATTCCGCGATGATGTCATGCTTAATCATCCAGCATGGGTCTTGCAAGATTACCTGTTTCCCCAAGCGGGTTTCCCGATTGATGATAAGCGGCCCCTGAAGATTAGCGGTCATGGAATTCTCGTTAGGAATCGTAACAATAGAAAGAATCAACGCTTGTCGCGGCTCGTCGATGCCAAGCTCCTGAAGCTCATCACCGTCGAGTTGTACTTCATAATCAGGTCTGAACAGAAACGGGTCGATTAGGGTAAAGGCGAGGCTCTCAATATCGATTGATTGGAGGGAGTAAAAAGGTGGACTTTCTGTGTCTAGCAACGCATAGTCCTTTAACGCCTCGAAACCAAACAATCCGCGGGGGAAATTCAGTATCTGTCGCTCGTCAATGTCAATAGTTTCATGCGTTTTTGTTGTTATTTTCATTTTGGCTCCATTTCTTTGGATTCAAAAAACCTCACCCGGAGCCATACGTACTCTGGGTGAGATTTTCTTAGCGCAGGTAATCCAGCAATGTTGTTGACAGTACCTTTGACGCGGTTTGGAGCGCGGCTTTATGCGCGAAGTCGAGCATACTTAGGTCTGTGGCAGCGGCAGCGAAGTCAAGCCCGGTTTCCCGCGTAAGCGCGGCGGTAACATTAGGGATTTCCTCGTTAATACGTCCCCAAGTCTGTGCTGCGCGTTCAGCGCGACTGCCAACTTCAGCAAGGTTCTTCTGCACATTATTCAGCGCGAAGTCAATGCCGCCTATGCCCTGAGTACCGATGAAGTCTGTATCGCCCCGGAACAGGCCATCGCGCAAGCGGATCACCATATCAAAGATCGAGCCGCCGGAAACTTTGGCGCTGCTGTTCCAGTTTGGCGCGCCCGCCTCAGCTGATCTTGTGATGACGCCGAGGTCGCGCATGACTGAGGAGCCACTGGCATCCTCGACACGGATCAGGTGGGCGCTCGTGCCTTCAAGGGCCAGGCCGTTGGTTTCCGGGTCAATGTATGCCTTGACCGGAGCCGCAGACTCGTTGATCTTGGACGCGATCACCCGCACAGTATCACTGGCATTAACCGTGATCTCCTGGCCATCAATGTAGAACGCGCCGGCGCTTGCAACCCGGTAATCTGAAGCGTCAAAGCTCGAAAATACCTGCATCTTCTCAGCCCAGAACGCCTCACCGCCGCTGAGGTCAAGTTCGCCATAGACGCCCTCGCTGATCTCTGCCTTGCGCGACGCGCCTGCGCCTCGATACTCAACCGCCGCAATCACCGGCTCCTCGCTGCCTTCGACAACACCTTCAATGACGCGGAAGGGTTCACTGAATGAACGGTCGCCTGCAAAGAGTTGCCTGCCATCAGGTCCTAATGCGTTAGATATCGACACCAATTCTTTCAGCAGCTCGTTGGTTTCCACTGCCATGTAACGCATATCCTGCTGAGTATAGACACCGTTAGCGCCCTGCACGGAAAGGTCTCGGAGACGCTGGAGTATGTCATTCGTCTGCCGTAGATAGCCATCGGTCAGGTTGAGGTGTTCTTGCGAGTAGAGCGTGTTACTCTCAAAGCGCTCAAGCCGCGCAATGTAGGACTCGTAACGCACCGCATGAGAAGCGGCGAGTGGGTCGTCGCGCAGTTGCAAAAGCCGCGACTGCGCCCCGATCTGTGACTGGACATTGGCCAGTCGCTCTTCCTGCCGGCGCAGATAGTATTGACTATCAATGTTCGGCATATTCGTGGAGATTCGTGTCATTTATTACGCTCCCATTTTGATGAGGGTATCAAGCAGCGTGTTCATCGTGTTGATGAACCTTGCCGCTGCTGAGTACCCGTGCTGGTACTTAATCATGTTGGTCAGTTCCTCGTCGATGTTGACGCCGGAGACTGACTGCCGCATATCTGTAAGTTGTTTCATTACGAGGTTTTGCGTCTCAAGCGCACGCCCGCTTTGCTCACCAAGAAGACCAATGCGCCCCACGGCGTCAGCGAAGTAGTCGTCGAATGTGCCGAGTTGCCCGACCATAACGTCGGTGTTTCTGATAGCGGCGATTGCCAGCGCCGCTTCACCGTTGCCCACATTGGCGGCTCTGTCGTTCTCGCCAAAGCCAGCAGCAACTGCGGCCGGATCGCGGGTGAGCGCCGGGTTTATCTCGATCCAGCCGGACGGATGAGCAATGGGTGCGGTTGCGATGCTGGCAGTTGTCATGCTCAACCTGTTTATCGCGTCGGCTTGCCCCCAGTCAAAAGCGCCATCAGCGCCGGATGCGCTCAACACCCCAGCGTAGCCTTCGAGAAAATGACCGCTATCTTCAATATACCGGATCACAAAGTCAGGGTTAGAGGGGTCAGACGCGGTTGTGCCTTTGAGTGAAAGCCGTCCCTCGCGGTCGAGTCGCGCTGTAACTTCCGCACCGGAGTTGTTGATGCGGGTAACAATATCCATCACCGTATCAGTTGCGTAATACGACACATCAACATTGCCTTTGCCTGCTGAGAGACTGATATTGCCCTCAAGCCCCACCTGAGCGCGGCTCTCCAGCGGATTAGTGCCGGTAACGCGAAAGATGTAGCTTGAGTCGTACTCGCCATCACCATTACGATCATAGTTGCCACTGACATTGGTAACGAAACGAGATTCGGTAAAAAAGTTTTCGCCGGTACTACCGTTTAAGCCATACGCCGCGCTATGAACCTCGTTCACGAGATCAACAAAGTTCATAGTCATGGAGTCGAGATTCTGAATCTCGTCATTGATCACGTTATCTCGCAGGTCGATGAGCGCCGCGAGTCCGCCGTTCCGAAAATGCGCGTCCTCACCAGTATCGCCCCACACGATCTGAGCATAGCCATCAACGCCGGCCTCCAACTCAAACTGTCTGCCGATATGCCCCTGCACCAGCGCCTTGCCCCCAGTATGAACGATGAACTCGTCAGGGTCGCGGTTCGTAACTGTGACGTCTATGATAGAAGAAAGTTTATCAACCAGCAAGTCACGGCGATCCAGCAGGTCGTTAGGCATATCTCCCTGAGCCTTTACTTCCTCAATGGTGTTACTCAACGCAGCGATCTGTTTGGACAGTTCATTTACCCGATCTACCGTAAGTTGTATATCCTCATTCGCCATGTCTTGGAGACCCTTGAGCGATTGATACCGGTCATGGATACTATCAATGAGTGTCTGTCCCCGCTCAAGTACAGCTGTACGAGGCGCGGTCTCACTCGGATAAATCGAAAGTTCCTGCCATGAGTCCCAAAAAGCGTCCATTTTGCTGCGTATGGAGTTGTCCCCGGGTTCAAGGTAAATCTGTTCCAGTGAGCGGATATACGGGTCTTTGGTGGTCCAGTAACCCTCACTCGAAGCCTGTTCGATGATGCGCCGGTCAAGCAACTGGTCGCGTATCCGCTCGACCCGCTCAATGACGCTTCCCTGTCCAATCTGCCCGGGGCGTTCCTCGCGGTTCAAACCGGGCAGATACAGCGGGTCCATTGCCGAGAACTCGACCCGCTGGCGCGAATACCCCTCAGTATTGGCATTAGACAGGTTGTGGCCAGTGGTATTGAGCGCTATCTCATGGGCTGAGATCGCCCGTTTACCCATTTCTATACCTAAAAAGGTTGATGCCATGTTTATAGCTCCTTTACAGTTTATTTAATCCACATGCTTATATGGGGATTTTTTACTAACTAAAAAACTCGATTCAGTACCATACACCGCATATCAGTGGCGATTTGCATTCCCCTGCGAGAATACAGCTTACTTTTACGCTCTGGAAACGCGGCATTGACGAAGCCGTCAACTGTAGTTTTCGCTTCATTGAGATAAAGCAATAAAGAATCGCTGGCGGCGCGTAATTTCATTGCTCGCAACCTGAGTCCGCGATACAGGTCAGTGAACTGCCTGCGCTCGGTTTCCGGCAGGTGTGAAGCAAAGGCATAGAGGCGGGCTTCTAGTGGACGAGCAGCTGGCGTGTCTGACACCAGTGGCTCGGCGATCATGTGCGCGAAAAGCTTAGCGCGTTCCGCGTCAAGTTCCTCAAAACGGGTGCTGTGATCCTGCATGGACTCAACGAGGGCTTCAAAATCATCCCATTGGCGGTTCATTACCGCATTCTTGATCGAATCTTGCACACCAGCAATCTGATCCATGAGTTCAGTTTGTATTCGCATCAGCTCAAGGCTTTTTTCAGTAGCTTCCATTGTAATACCTTCGCTTTTATATCGGCATATACATTGGTCTGATTTACGTTTGTTTCAAGCCATAAAAAAGCGTCCTGACATAGACTTAACTATGTCAGGACGCTTCCTAAGCGGGAAACGGGAGTCGGACCCGCGACATCCACCTTGGCAAGGTGGCGCTCTACCACTGAGCTATTCCCGCACAATTTTCAAAACCTGAGCCGCGCAAGGATCGAACTTGCGACCCGCAGATTAAGAGTCTGCTGCTCTACCAGCTGAGCTAGCGGCCCTACTCTCACCTGCGCCCGAAATCTCGTCTACGCAGTTAGTATACTTTGACCTTACCACTCCTAAAAAAAAACGTCAAGTAGGTTTAGAAAGATTTTTGAGTTTTCTTTAAAAAATTCTGACAGCATAAAACAGTTTCAACTGGCTTAACTTTTTGTTATATTTGCTAATTCTTATTGCTCAAAGGGGAACCGCAAGACTATAGTCAAACTATGAAAGGAAACGTGTTAATCATTGAGGACGTGCGGGAGCTTGCCGAGCTTATCGCCCTGTACCTGAGCAAGGAAGGGCTGGAAGTGAAATATGCTGAAAGCGCTGAGGATGCGTTAACACTCCTCGACACCTGGAAAAGCGACCTCATCATCCTCGACCTCAATCTTCCCGGCATGGACGGCTTCGAGTTTCTGCAAACATGGCGGAAAAACCATGACACACCTGTTATGATCGTGTCAGCAAGAAACGCCGACGAAGACCTTATCGCCGGACTCAGTGGCGGCGCTGACGAATTCGTTACCAAGCCCTTCTCACCCAAAGTGCTGTCAGCACGGGTGCGCGCACTACTGCGCCGGGTACGCGCCCAAGAGAGCGGCGGCGTCTCTCACGTCTTCCGCTTCGGCGCCTTCACTCTGGATTATGACTCCTGCACCCTGAAAAAAAACGATACAAAGATCGCCCTGTCCGCAAAAGAGTACGAAGTGCTGGCCTTCCTGTGTAAACAGGCCGGCCATCCCGAAGGACCAGAACGTATCTACTCCGAGATTTGGAAAAACCAGTACGGCGACATTACCACTATCGCAGTGCATATACAGAGACTCCGCAAAAAGATCGAGGACGACCCAACCAATCCCCGCTATATCGAAACCATCCATAGCACGGGATACCGTATAAACCCTGATTATATAGAAGAGAATGTCTCATGAAAATTAAGGCTCAGTTCCGTTTGCTCATCATCAGCATCCTCATCGCGCCCATACTGGCAATATTGGGACAGATGATCTTCAGTGAAATGCAGAAGACAGAACGAGTGGTTCCAATGTACGAAGAGGTTGCGCCACTTATTAGCAACTTCGCAACATCACGTGAATGGCGGATTATCTCAATGTTCCTGCGAACAGTCCGCACAAATACCGTCGTCGCTATTTTTAGAGCAGACTTTACCGTAATCTATTCAACGTTTGACTTCTTTGTGGTCGGCGAAACCATAAACGGCGCTGAAATCTTTGACGCGATTGGCAACACTGATAGCCGTTATAAATACTCGTTTGAGTCATACCTGCTGCCAACAGCAAACGAGCCGCTCTACCTTTTCCAGCGTATAGATCGCGACGTAAGGACGCCATTCCCGTTTATAACACTGGGCAGCACATGTATCCTGCTGTTTATGATCTTTATGTCGTTAGCCATCGCCCATTCCGTTACCTCGTCCATGTCTAAACTGGAGGAAGCCACACGCCACATCGCGTCCGGCGACTTAGACCAGCCTGTTGTCATCAAAGAACAGAAGTTCCTACGCCGCAACAACGAGATCACCTCCCTCGCCAAGTCCCTCAACCAGATGCGTCTGGCACTCAAGGAAGACGGACAACGCCGCGCCCGCTTCATCATGGGCGTTACCCACGACCTCAAGACCCCGCTGGCGCTTATCAAGGGTTACACCGAAGCGCTCGAAGACGGCATTGCCGATGATCCTGAATCACAGAAACGCTCGCTCAGTATCATCGTCAGCAAGGTTGATCAGCTAGAAGGCATGATAGACGATCTGCTGAACTTCGTGCGCTTTGACACCGGCGAATGGCGACAAGCACTCGCGCCAGTAAACCTGAGCGCGTTCCTGCGTTCCTACGCCAAACGTATCATCGATGACGCAGAACTCATGCACAGGCGTATAGAAACCTGCATTAACATCCCCGACGGGCTTCTGACGCCTATGGATGAGCGCCTTGTCTTGCGCGCCCTTGAAAACCTCACCAACAACGCCCTACGCTACACCTCGCCAGACAGCCTTGTCGCGCTCAACGCTTATACCGAAGCAAACCACGCGGTCATTGAAGTGCGCGATAACGGACCAGGCATTGCCGAAACCGAGCTTCCCTACATATTTGACACTTTTTACCGCGGAAGCAATTCCCGCCGTGAACAAGGCATGGGATTGGGACTTTCAGTGGTGAAAGGCGTGGCCGATTCACACGGCTGGACAATCGCCGCCTTCAATCGCCCCACCGGAGGAAGCGTATTCACCATCACCATTCCCCTGGAAACGCATTGATGAAAAGCAACAGTGAAAGTTGCCGTCGATCAGGGGCTCAAGGGGAAGCGCCGGCAGTGTCCCAGCCTCTTCGCGCAGGCTGCGCATAGCTTGCAGCGTGAACAATAGATCAGCATAGCGGGAAAAAGCCGCGCTTCGCAGCGCCTGATAAGGCGCGTCGGTTTCTATGAGCAGGCGTTCCGCCGGAAGCCGTGCGCAACAACGCATGGCTTCCTTGTGATTGAGCGTAATGGAAGCGCCAAACGAAAACCAGGCGTTAATGCCCCGCCGAAGCAGAGACTCTGCCTCATGCTGGGTTCCAGACCATGCGTGAAAAATCAGCGCAGGAGCGCGTCTCAACAACTTGGTATACGCAAAAACCTTGTGCATGGCACGACGTATGTGTAACACAAGCGTCAGCCCCTTGCTGATAGCAAGTTCCAGATGCTGGACAAAAAGCTCGTCCTGAACCTTTTCCGTGCCTTTAAATAATTGGTTATACAGATCAAAGCCAGTCTCACCTATCGCGTCCAATCGCTTCTCCTCAACAAGCCGGTACAGCGTATCAAGCGACGCCTGAACCACACCCGCATCCATTGCCACAAGCTGAGGATGAACAGCAAAACAAAGCCGAAACCCCGCTTTATGAGCAGCAGCAAGAGACTCATGGTAGACAAAGCTGTCAAGATTCCATGCACTGGCCGCACAAACCACATTCAGCCGCTGCCGTTCAGTCTCTGCTCCGGGAAAACAGGCAGCTAAGTCACATGGGTGGCAATGAGCATCAGTCATGTGATAACCCCGCGCTCCTTCAGTTGCCGAACCAGACTATCCACACTGTCCACCCACATGGCAACACCGCCCTCACGATTCACCGCGTCAAGCCACGCACGCTGCGCCGGCGATAAACGCCCGCCAGGAGACTTTACTTCCACGCTTAAAAACCGCCCGCCAGGACAGATGCCGAGAAAATCCGCCGAACCGGGCGAACCAAACCTGACAAAGGTCCCCTGCGGGGTTTTTATCGCGCCTGTGTTATTCCTAAAGTGAAAAATGCCGAATAGAGACAGCGCATCATCAACGGCTTTGATTACGTCTGCCTCGTATATGCCTGTGTTTAAGCCCATCGAATCCACGCCCCGATATGCTCTTGTGTGTGTTTAATCATCACGTTCCCAGCCTTGTGCGCCCATACATAGCAAAGGCGGCACGCCTTAAACGTCCGCCCTTGCTTGACGCTTAGTCCTCTGTCTCAAAATCTTCAGGAATGTCGATGTTCGAGTAAACATTCTGCACATCGTCATCATCCTCAAGCTTCTCGATCAGCTTTAATACCTTAGCAACATCATTCTTATCAAGCGTAACCGGCGCTTCAGGAATCATGCTGATCTCCGCACTCGTGGTTTCATAAGACTTTTCTTCCAGAGCCTTTGCTACAGCCTCAAAGTCATCCGGCGCTGAGGTAACTTCAATCACCCCATCAGAAAGACTGACGTCCTCAGCCCCACCCTCAAGCGCAGCTTCCATAACCTCGTCCTCAGTGTACTTCTCGCCATCTAAGGTGATAAAGCCCTTGCGCGTGAGCAGCCGCGCCACTGAGCCTGATTTAGCCAGGTCCGCGCCACTTCGCGTCAGAATGTTGCGAACATTGGCCGCCGCCCGATTCCGGTTATCAGTCAATACCTCAATGAGGATTGCTGCCTCGCCCAGACGCGCCTCGTAGATCAACTCCTCATAGCTGACTCCCTCAAGCTCGCCTGTACCCTTCTTGATGGCGTTTTCGATGTTACTCTTGGGCATATTCGCAGTACGCGCCTTGAGTACCGCTGTTCTCAGTCGAGGGTTACCCTCTGGATTGCCCCCGCCCATTCTTGCGGCAATAGTTATCTCTTTGATTAGCTTGGTAAACATCTGACCGCGTTTCGCATCAGCGGCTCCCTTTGCATGTTTGATGGTCGCCCATTTACTGTGGCCCGACATAGTAAACTCCTTTTCGTATGATAAAATACATAACGTATAGAATCATCATAGCTAAAACAAAACCCTTAGTCAATCAACTTCGCGACTCCTCGTGCAGAATCAATGCGCCTGCGTGGTTCTGGTGCGTATCTTCACGTCCAGCGCTCCGAGATTGCGGCAAACATCAAAACGTCAAACCACAACTTTAACGCACGTGCCAAACGTATGCTAAACTAGAAAACAAAAAAAGAAGAATAGTTAAATATCATAAAAGATATTATTCCACAGACAATGCCTGTAGAACAGATATATCTGTTGCGGAAAAGGGACTTCCTTTATAGTGATGGCATGACTAAGAAGAATAGGCGCTTGAGTGGCTGCGTTGTGAGGAACTGTATAGTCTTTGTGAGCCGTTCAACCTCGATACCCAGAGGAACTGTCGATGACCGAGGTGCCTTTGCTCTTGTGCTGCCTTCACCTTTTCCTTCAGACCCTTCCTAAAAAGTTCTACACCCTTCCTAAAAAGTTTTACACCCTTCCTAGAAAGTTTTACACCCTTCCTAAAATCTTTCAGACCCTTCCTAAAAAGTTTTACACCCTTCCTAGAAAGATTGATACCCCTATTTTACGATAAATTTCATTTTGCCTATTGTGTACAACCTCATAGGTATGATAGACTTTCCGTATCCAATGGCAAACGGCGGATAAGATATAAGAGAAAGCCTTTAAGGAGACAAAGATGGCAGACTTTTTCCCTAAGCGGGATGCGGACTTGCTTGAGTGGTTAAAAAACTTCGGCGCGGTGATCGTGGAAAATGCAGTTGCGTGGGGCATTCCAACAGACACGGCGAGTGGCATGAATACTCAGATTACGGCTTACGAGGTCGTGTATGAGGCGGCAACGGGTGGAAAGGGTACAAAGGCGCTCATTGTCGAAAAAAACGAGAAGCGGGACGCGCTGATAGCAGAAGTGCGGAACGTAAAAAATAGATTTATCGACTATAACACTGCTATAAGCGATGCTGACCGCGAGCAGCTGGGGCTGCCTCGGCGTGACCGCACACCTACGCCAAAGCCGCGTCCTACAAGTCGTCCCACGCTGGAGGTGTTGCCGACAAACAACCGTCAGCATACGGTAACGGCGGTTAACCAGAAGACAGGCAAAAAGACCAAGCCGGACGATGCGTATGGAGTGCGCTTTGTGTGGGAGATTCGGGACACGCTGCCTACCTCTGCCGAAGATTTGCGTCATTCGGTGTTTCGCCGGAGGATTGTTGAGGCGTTTGATTACATTGAGGAAGACCGGGGGAAAAAGGTTTTTTACGCGGCCTGCTATGAAAATGCCAAAGGCGAGGCAGGCCCGTGGAGTGATATAATCGAGTCGCTTATCCCCTAAGTCAGGAGGTAAGACGGCGCAATGGGGCCACAATAGAGGGGAAGCTGCTTTTTGTTCGGGCGTCACGGTCTTTGTGGGCAGAGCACAGGGAGGACGTGATGGTGAGTGGGCAAAATGGCATTATCTCTTTGAAGAAGCGGCAGGTATCACCCGTCAGAGGAGGAGAAAGCATAGATAATATGACATTTGATGAGGTTAAGAAGTTACCGACTCTGTCTGATGAGCGGGTTGCTGAGATTATGGCATTTAAGAATACTGATTTTTCGGATTGTCCTATTCAAACAGTTGAAGAACTCGTACAATGTAAGCGCACGTATCCTCAAGCGCAGGCCAAAACACAAGCAGTGTTCGTTGACGCTGATATTATCGAATGGTTTAAAAAACAAGGTGGTGATTATCAGGTTCTCATTAACAATGCTTTGTGGCGGATGATGGAAGGAGCAGGATGTTCATTGCCAGCGCTTTTGTCCAGCGTTTCTCATAGTTCATAGGCTTATTATAGCAAACTTAGGAAACCATGTTAGAGGTGCGGATGGTGTATCGGCACCTCTACTTGTGAAACACCTTTGCCCCGAGTCTGCTGGAAGTCGCTCCGCTGTTACCGGAGTCACTCCAGCATTCCCAACAGTACAACGTCTAAGCCTTTATGAGGGCGATAATGTTTTTGCAGGTAGCAGCATTATCAGCATCGTTCGCCGCCGTTTTATAAATAACACATCTTTGAACATCTTCCACTAGCTGCCATGCCAAATTAAAGAGATCGGGTTTATAATCGCGCTTAAACTTATCGCTGTACGCAAGGATTAAAACATCGCATTGTGTTGCGTATTTACGAATAGCCTCTTTTATATCACGCAAGGTGTCTCCCGCTGAATAAATTGCTACCATTTTTCCTTTATAAGGAAAAATAACTTCAAAGTCGAGCCAAGCGTTAAGTAGGATTTTAGCAGGCAGCGGCTCCATCCCCTTCGTTATTTTATCAAACACATCATTTAATGTTGTGGTTTTCCCGGTATTTGTATCGCCATACAACATGATCATTTTCATATAACAAGCTCCTTTTATGCTTCTCTCCACAAAGCATCGTTTAGATAGCTTATCTCATACGAGGCTCAGTTGTCAAACTCTTTAGCAGCGTTTTAACAGTAACGCTGTCCTGCCGTCAGTCTGTTTCCAGCTTCACCTCCTTTCCCGCATAGTGCGGCAGGGACGAAGCAACCCGTGCTGCTTCGTCCTCCTGCGCACTGCCTAGTCTTCCCAGTAGGCCATCTTCTTCTCGTAGCTACCCGCGACAAAGTTCCCGTCGCCGAACGCGACGAACTTCCCCTTGCCGTGGGCTATAGCATAGATAGAAGAGAGCGGAGTCTCAACCGCCGCTGACCAGCTTATCCCATCGCTGGAATAGGCCATCTGCCCACTGGAGTCGCGTGCGACAAACTTCCCGTCACCATAGGCTATGGCACTGATAGAGAAAGAAGACCCAAACGGAGTGTCAGCTAGCGTCCAGCTTATCCCATCGCTGGAATAGGCTATCTGCCCGTCGCCGCCCGCGACAAACTTCCCGCCGCCGTAGGCTATGGCATTGATACGGGAAGACCCAAACGAAGTGTCAGCAACCGCTGTCCAGTTTATCCCATCGCTGGAATAGGCCATCTGCCCGTCGCCGCCCGCAACAAACTTTCCGTCGCCGTAGGCTATGGCATTGATACGGGAAGAAGACCCAAATGGAGTGTCAGCTAGCGTCCAGCTTATCCCATCGCCGGAATAGGCTATCTGCCCGTTATAGCCGCCCGCGACAAACTTCCCACCGCCATAGGCTATGGCCTGGATATAAACCTGAATGTCAGTTGCCGCTGTCCAGTTTATCCCATCGCTGGAATAGGCTACGCCGCCGTGGTAGCCCGCGACAAACTTCCCGTCGCTATAGGTTATGGTCTGAATATAAAGCAATGGAGAGTTTACTGCCGCTGTCCAGTTTATCCCATCACTGGAATAGGCTATCTTTCCATAGAAGTTGTCGTCGCCCGCGACAAACTTCCCGTCACCATAGGCTATGGCACTGATAGAAAACTCAAACCCAAATGGAGAATCAAGCGCTACCCAATTGCTGGTTGTCGCAGTAGCATACTCTGACTGATCGCTTTCATTGGAGTCATATACTGCAGCTATCCGGTAATAGTAGGTAGTGTTTGGCGATAGACCAGTGTCGGTATATGTGTATGCGTATGCACCTGTATCGTAGTTGTAGTATGAGTCTGTTTTTGGAACAGAAGCAATAGCAGCCCCATTCGATGCGCTACTTCCGCGATAGACCTTGTACGAGGTTGCGCCCAGGCCGATTCCTGCTGGCCATGACAGCGTTATAC
>JAIRYV010000015.1 GCA_031267685.1 Treponema sp. | reverse complement strand
TAATTTTATACCGGTATATCTGGCTTGTGTATGTGTACTTCGGTTTATCCGCTGATTTTGATTATCCGCGCCAATTCTCCCCACCATTACCGCGGATAATCGAGAGTCTACTGTACTTCTGATTTGGCTGGCTTGACATGCAGCATCCGATTCAGGCCCCTGCCGCTTAAACCGCGGGAAGGAGTCGACGGTGTCCATTGCATAGGATGGGACTGAGCCGGTCAAGGCGACATGGAGCACAAAGAAATAACGTGTCCCTGCCCGGAAATGAACCATAGCAACACAGATTGTAGCTAATCGCTATGCAGACTTAAGTACTGTCTCTGTTTGGTGCTTGTATACCAGTGCTCTTCAACTTGGAGTACAAGAAGATATCTTACGGACTACGCAAATTGAAAATTAATTAATTATTATTATTATTAATTAATATTATCCACCCACCTACGTCTTAGTCTTCCTAGCGGTCTATACAGGACTTGGTACTGAATATCTGTTCTTTCGTCCGTCAATGTAACACATTCACTTCTCAAACTCTATCAAGACATGTTTCGGCCTCACACGGCCATCATCGGTTATAGAATACTCTCCTCCAGAAGCTGCTGCTCTGCTATGCCAATTTTTTCCCTATGTGGTGTTGCCAGCAATGTGCTTCTCTTGATGTTGTGCTTATTGTCAGTTGTCCGCTTGTTAAAATAATCGTGTTGTCTTTGCGGCCGCCATGTTGATTGTGAGGCCGAAACATGTCTTGATAGAGTTTGAGAAGTGAATGTGTTGGGACTGGGCCCTCGTCTTTAAAAAAAAGAACTTACTGGGCCGCGGTCTCATAAATGTTGAGAACCATGTTCTAAGGGACTCCACTGTACAGTTTTTATTCCATTTTAACTTTTTAACCTTCCCCCCCCCATTTTATACACATGAGGACGGGGAGAGAGCCATTCTCCGAAACGTTGTGATTTCAAAGTTATTTTTGGAATCTAAGACGATGGACATAGTCCAAAAGCACATTTATTCTGATAATGAGGAGGCATGACAGTTTGTTCTTATCACGTGCCCTTGCGAAGGATATGAAATCACGTACAAAAGAGACCATGAAAGTGCATACGAATCCCGCTGGTTCTGTTTTTACATTTTGGTTCGTCCTTTGCATTCGGTTTGTGACTCGCCTGTGATGTTCTAGATCCATTTGTCAAGGTGTATCTTCTGAGTGGAGGAAAGAGAGTGAAGAAAAAGAAAACAGCTGCCCGGAAAAGCACCTGCAACCCAGTATGGAACGAGGCGCTTACTTTCAACGTGGCTTCTTCAAACCTATCCAATGCTGCAGTCGAGGTGAGGAGTGTGCCCTGTAGAGACCAGAGATGGAAGTATGTTCAGAGAAAACAAGCTTACAGGGTTTTACTAGGTTAGGTTTTGATTTATATATGAGGCTGGTTCAAGTAAAAACCTGAAGAATGCCGTCTTCTGGAATGTGGCGCCGTGTGGGTTTAATATAAACGGACGTTTCGGAGGAACTCGCTCGCGTTATTTCTTATACTCTGAAGATGAAGGCGACACGTTCCTGTGTTTAAATTAAATCCACACGGCGCCACAATCCCGGAACACGGCATTCTCCATAATTTGAAAACGTTTGCAATGAGTGCTTTCCACAACTAAACATATTGCTAGGAATGTTGAACGCGATGTGTTATGTGACCTCTTCAGAACAACGCCATGCGGGATTACTCGTATAGAGCTCACGAACCAACACACACACCTGCCCAATGGCAGCAACTCGACTGACGCGAGCTGAGTGCAAGTTGCTGCCTGTAGGTAGCGGCAGGATCTAGGACGAGTGTGCGCTGTAGAGTGCATTGTTCCCAGCAGTCACATGGTCATGACGGCTCAGTAGCTAACGTAGCGTGCTCTTTTCATGTGTTGCAGATGTTTTGAGACATCGAATTATGGTGGCAGAGTTTGTCGCCCGGCAGAGTGGATCGCCCATCAATGGTGAAACGCCGTCCTTGAACTCCAGCATGCCTGGCAGCAACAGTAATAGCAGTCTTGGGGGCGTCGGTGGCCAGGACGCTTCTGTGCATATGGGAATGTCACGGCCAGAGTCACCTGACGCCGATAACTACCCTCCGGGTTACGATTTGGCGGGTCATCTTAAGAGGAAGGAGCTTTTCTCACAACGGAAGCAGCGGGAATTCATCCCAGACAACAAGAAGGACGAGAGCTACTGGGATCGGCGGCGTAGGAACAACGAGGCAGCCAAGCGATCGCGCGAGAAGCGTCGGTTCAACGACATGATCCTGGAAACGCGTGTTGTGGAGTTGAGCAAGGAGAACCACGTGCTAAAGGCGCAACTGGCGGCTATCAAAGACAAATATGGCATAAGTGGGGAGAGCGTCGTAAGCGTTGAGCAGGTGATGGCCACCTTACCCACTAGCGAGCAAGTACTTAGCATCACGAAACGGCCCAAACTTACCACAAGTGCCGGTGCCTCTTCCCCACTCATGTACCACCCCACCCCGAGCCCCATCCCCACCTCCGTCATCCACCAGCCCGTAAGTACGGGCATAGGCACTTCTCCGCCCCCACAAACACTCCACTACCAGCCACAACCCCCGACAGCACAGCTGCCTCTACACCACCAGCACGAAGGTAACGGCTATCCCGACCCCGAGGCGTACGCATATAACTACCCGCTGCATTCGCTTCACCAGCCACCCTTCGATGGGGTTAGCAGTAACAGCGTCCTGAACCTGAGCAGGAGCAGAGGAAGCCGCAGCCGTGCGCAGTCGCCCTTCGAACTGTCGAGCGGAAGTGGAGACGAGAACTCTGTGCCTGGCCCCGTGGCCTTGACCACAGGCCCCAGCACCAGCAACACCGCCGCCGCCGCCACCACCACCACCACCAGCGGAGCCGCCTGATTCAGTGCCAGCGGAGCCACCGGAGCCACCGGAGCCACCGGAGCCCATCCCCATTGCACCACGTCCAGTAGCACCGCTAGCACCAGTACCACCGCTAGTACCTGAAGTAGAAGGGTAGCCGGAACTAACACTCCCAGATGAACCATTTTGACCTTGACTACCGCCACTACCGCCATTACCGCCATTACCGCCAATCTCAGCAAAATCAATTTTTATATTTTTACAGTAACTTTTGTAAATAAAATCTTCTTTTTTTGTTATTGTGGTACCGATATATATAGTCCTATATTCGCTCGTAGTCGCCGGTTGCCATTTACTAATTTCCCCCTCCATATTCCCACTGCGCTGTAAAAACCAAACCTTATACGCGCAATTACTTATTGTTGCATACACCGGTTCAACCTTCATAAGCGCGCGGTTATTGCCTGAATAATATCCTCTCTTAGCAGAATTCCAAGCAGGAACAGTGGTACTAATAGATAACGTAGTACCATTGCAATAAACATAATTAGTCGTAGTAATAGTAAAGCTAAAATCAGCGTCTACGGTAAAATACTGTCCGCCAGTTTCCCATGCACTCCCGGCCTCTATGATAAAAGAATTACCAGCACTCCTCGTACCCATATTCCAGTAACCAATACCCTCAAAATCAATCTGATTCTGAAACACCATAGGTTGCGTTAAATCATCAAAAAAATTATTGATATTAGCCTTAGTAAATTTTATAACTGCCATAATCTTCTTTTATCTTAAAATATCCCACGTGATTTCCGGTTGAGTCCAAAACCAACCGCCAAGCCACTTGTCATTATTAAACGTGTCATTACTTATCCTAACAAACAACGGAGGTATAAAAGTACCATTGCCATAATCAGTAGACATCGCTAAATTTTTGCTAGACGGAATTATATAATGCGCGTCAGTATTGTGTACAGAGGCAATATACTGTTCCATCTGCCTGCGTTGTACATCATCAATTATATCCCACCGGGCTTTTATTTGCCTGCGAGGGGGAAACTTGGTACCATACACAGTACCTACATCGGTTAAACCACCAGTGCTGGCCAATTTTAATGGATACGATATACTACTGGGACGTAACCACTTATTATCACCGATATGATATAAGCCGATACTATTTAACGCCGAAGGATTACTACCACTTAATGTAACAGAATAAGGACTAGCGGGGCCGTCAGTAAAAGCTAAAAACCATATATTCTGATCAGTCGGATCAACAGAACTCATTCCCGGAACTAAAGGCCGTGTAATACTTATATTATCACCATTATTTAGAGTATTAAAAGTAGGATTACCTAAAAAAAGTATTGCAGGAACACTGCCGTCTGTCCACGATAATGCAATACTAACACTACCTGTGTTCCAAACACAATTTTCAGCATACACATCGCCGATTAAATTACTCAAAGTATACCCAGCAGCAGGAGACGTTCCTGTTATCCCCAAACCAGCAGGCTTTTTGTAAAATACCCAAAAGTCTCTGTCTGTAGAAGTGCCTATTATTTCAGGATCATTAGGATTACTTGTGTATATCATGTCTTATTGTTTATCCTGTTACCCTCTATCATATCACCATACCCGTCATTGTACAACTTAACCATAAAACCTAACAAGTTATCTATAGTAGTATATTGCGCATTTCCCCCCGAAGCCTGAACACCTAAGCTGCCGTTATTCATGCGACTTAATGGTAATATAGCCTCCGCTCCGGCCTCTCCCATTAGCCCCACATCTTTTACGCCGGAATATGAAAATGCTGTAGGACTATCTACTATGCCACCCTTAGCAAAGGCAAGTGGTTTTTTAACTGGCATTGCAGAGGCCAAAGCCGCAGCCTGTACTCCCATAAGCGTGTAAAAAACAGGTAATGCTGCTGCGCCAAAAATACCTAATTCTGCAAGAGTCTTGCTCGCTCCGGTTATCGTGTTTACCACATGGTTCATAACCGAAAATAACCACGAACCCATAGCTTGCTGATACTCAATATCATTTATTGTTTGCGCTGTCTTTTTCTTAGCGGCTTCTATTTCTGCATTTTTTTGCTTCTCGGCCTCTTCCTCTTCTTTGTTTTTTCTATCTTGTTCATCTTTTTCTAATTTATCATATCTTTTATTTATCTCTAATTCTTCCTGCCGTCTTTCTTCTCTGTAAATAATAGCCTCGTCACCAGTAGCAATAGCCGCCGCCATAGCCGCTTCAAGGTTTTCTTCTAGCTCTGCTGCCATAAAACCTTTTTTCTCTAACTCTGCCTGCCTTTCTTTTTCATACCTATCCATTATTGCTTGAAAATCTTCATCGTCTTTTTTCTTTTTTTCTGCATAAAAATCTTCTATCATTTTAAGACTTTCATTTAGTTCTGCATTAAGTATATCAATACGGTTATTAGACATGTTTCTGTTTATTTCAAGAGTAGCGTCTGCAAATTTATTCCACGTATTTACACCTTTCTGGAAATTTTCCATTAAAGCGTCGCTTTCCTTGTTAACTAAAAGAGTATAAGCATTTTCAATAATTTTTACCCTATTCACAACCATTTCATCAAAATCGTGTTCCCATTGCTTGACAGCTTTATCGCCTGTTTTTAATAATGTTTGATAGGCATCGGTTTCCTTAAATGCCTCTTTCTCTCTTTCTGCTTGAAAATGAAGTAATTCTATTTCGGTATCTTTCCTTTTTTTCAGTGTTTCAAGATTGTCCTCTTCGGACTGCCCGGAAAGGAGCAGTTGATTATAATAATCAATCCATATCCGATAATTTTCTTCTTCTATATCCTTTCTTTTTTTCGATATATCCAATAGTGCATTGGCAGTCTTTTCTTCCTTTTCAGTCTCAGACATAAGATTGAGAATAACGTCTCGGCGATTTCGTATTATTGCAAGTTCAGACTCTTGACTCACAGAAATAACACCGTGCATATTGGCTATTCTTTCCAGTATTTCTAGGTACTCAAGTTGCAATCTGTTAAATTGATCCTGTGCTATTTTTTGATTATTTATCTCGTCTGAAATATCGAATTGTTGATGGGCAGCTTGATCCCATAACCGTTTACTACTAAATGCAAAATCTTCTTGCGCTTGATTAACCTTTTCTTGATATAGCTGCAAGGTGGATATTTGCTTAGTAATTTTCTCTTGCGCTGTATAAGACTTACTATAGGCCGCTAATTCCTCTTTTTGGTTTCCTAATAATTGTACCTGTAATGCCAACTTTTGCCTTACGTAGTCTATAGCTTCATAGTCCTTATTAGACGCTTGTCTTAAATTATCTAAGATGTTATTTAATTGCGTGATATATGTCTGATTAGCTTGGTACTTAGCGTCTTGTGCCGCCTTAGTCGCGCCGTCTTTATCGCCCGTGATAAAGGCAACATCGTTAGCTAATTGCTCAATCTGTCTCAGACTTGATTCATACTTTTTAGTGGCATTTACATTATTTTCTAGGCTTGTCTGATTTTCTTTTGCCATATTGCGGAGTGCAACATCTGTTTCAGTTACTCCGAATAAAAGCGCAGCAAAAGAATTCTTGATATTTTCCACTGGCTTAAGAAATACTGAAAGCGCACCTCCCATGCGTTCCATCGCAATTTCAAATTTGGTACTCATGGACTCTGTTTTTGTCTCTATTTCAGAGAGTGCATTCCAGAAATTCTCAGCACTTCCTGCACCAGAATTATAGGTAGCATTTATCGCTTCGACTGATTTTTTATGTAATTCTAATTCTTCTCTATATTGCTTTGATTTAGCTATTGCATCGGTAATAACACCTGCCATTTTTTGGAAAGCCATAACCACTGTCGCAATAACACCGCCGGCCTTGCCTAAAACTTGTAATGAGGTACCAAAAACTTTTACTTGTTTCCCAGAGTTTTCAAAGGTTTTAGTCATTTCTTTTCCCAAAGAAACAACACCTTGCTTCGCTCGGTCTATATTATTATCGAATGTTTTTATCGCGGCCTCTACTCCGGTCGCGTCCGCCTCTATTTCCAGTTTCGCGCTTACTGTGTCTGACATATAATTCCGCCGCCTTTATATCTATTTCTAGCCTGGTCTGCTCCACAAAACACCCGTGAATATAATCACTAGGTCTGCCATGAAACCGCTGTGATAAATAATAAGCCTCTAATAGCTTATCCTCTGTTACAGACTCAGCGTCCGTAACACCACTTCCTACCTGCCACCAGAGTAATGCATTTATCGTATTTATGGGTAGCAAACATCCATATATTCTTGAAATAGAACAAAACTCTTCCCATCGCTTATTGCCTAGACTACGCCCGGCAACCGGAAAAGTTACCCCATTTTTAGCCGCTAAATCTTTTATTTCATTTTCAATACGCGTAAAAGATTTCATACCCTCTTTTAATACAGGGTCAGCGTCCGTAAGCGCTTTTTTTATTTCTTCATACGTCGGATTTACGAAACTCTTTTTTGCGCAATCCTCTCCGATATTTATTATCGTGTCTAAGTCGCTTTCTGTCTTGTCTTTTTTATTGCTTATTTTAATAATAGTATTTATATCGGGCGCTTCCCCCGCACCTAAAGTCCTAATAATAAGAGTCCGATATTCACTGCCCCACGGTAAGGTTACTACCCGGCGTGCGCCATTATAAAATTGTTCTAGGGGGTAAAAACCACTAGGCAGCTCAGACTTTCTTATAGTCCATAATTCAGACAAATACTGGTCAACTTTCTTTTTTATATAGGCTTTTAGCATGTTAATTTAATAAATAAAAAGCGTTATAGGGCATACACTACACAAGGAGTCTCATATGGGTAAATGAGATTTTTTTCCCCCCATAACGCTGTTAAAAACTACACTACCGTCAAAGCTAGGGTAGCACTCTGAGTAGTGCCGTCAGCGTTGGTGAGCTTGACAGTTACACTCTCATTACCCTTAGTGCTTTCCGCTGTAATACGTATCCGCTTAGCCGCATCGTCATAAGCGAATTTACAACCCAATGGTGATTGCATAGGCTCAGTAATCTCGACCGTATATCCAGAGGCAGCAGCTGGTATAACAATAACATTATTTTCATTTCCTCCGGTGTTAGCATTGATGGTCATCGGTGTCTGAACAATAATGCTTGTTGCGGGTGTCGCTGTAAGCATAGAAATAAGCGGCCTATTTTCAAGGGCAACGGTAAGGCACTTAAAAAACGGATCCTCCGGCCCCCGATATAATTTCTCCGGCTGCCCGATATTATTCCCGGCATCATCCTGATATACACGTGCTTGTAGAGTAAAATTAAACGAATCTAGGGAAACCGCCCCACGAGAATCATCGGCAACAATAACCGCGCCAGAATATACATGCTCAGCTACGAGACCTTCGATATCACCGACATCTGTAGTACCTTCAGTCGCATGCCTATCCCTAAGGTTATACATTTCCATGCGGACGCTTTTTGGAATTCTCACTCCCGTTAAGGGTATAAAATCAGCGTCCGAACCCCGGCCGTTGTCGATAAATACAAGCTCACTCCCGGTTACCACTTGCTCGAAAAGCGGACTCATTTTCTTAACATTTATCGCATAGTCCACACCAATTAGGCTGCCGTTTATAATAACTCCGGTCTCAGTATTTCTGTAGCCGCCCATAAGCTGGGCAGTAGTCCCGGCGCTCATTACATTAGCAGGTGTTATTGATATGGTAGAATCATCGGTAATAAAATCAAAGAAATAGCTACCATAGCTCGTGAACGGCCCACCACCACCGAAGCCAAGCGCACCAGCAATAAGACCGAATACTTCAGTTATTCTGACCCCGGCGTTTGTACACCGCAGATTTACATGATTTTCTACCGCATTAAATTCAGCAATCATTTCTGGCATAGTGGGAGTCGCGGAGTTTAATACGGTTACAATCTCACTCGGCGATACATGGGATAAATCAGATACAGTGGAAAAGTTAAGTACATGACGCGACATTTCACACCCTGTATCTGACGTCTTAATTAACATAATTGGAGCCTTTTTATCAGACCCGATTAGTGTTTGACCCCTAAGAGTTTTTGTTAGGTCTACATACTGATAAGCACATAATAGATTAGTAGTCTCAGCCACAGTGCCATCATAATTACCAATGCGAAATGCACCACCCCGTGTTGCATATATAGCGCTCCCGTCTGACGGGTCATGCTTACTCCGTGAATATACTGGCATAATATCCTCCTCTAAACGTCTGCGGAAAAAAACCGCATTACTTTTGGTACAACAATCAAAAGACCAGCCCTCAAGAAATTCTGAGAACCTTCATGAATCACAGTAGCGCTGTCATAATTATTGGAATATCGCCATACACGCTTCCTATAAAAATCGCGCCTGTCGCTCAGCAACAATGGTAGCTCACTTCGCATATATTTATCAAGGGCTGTCTGTTCTCCGATAGGGAAATAAACCCATATCTGATAATTATAGGTATCTCCGTTATCCCCATTACCCTTAATTACTGAAATACTAGGAAGCGGCCTGGCAAAAATAGACGCGCCATACTCAACAACGTATTTAATGCTGCCTACTTTTATGTCATTTATTAAGTCGTTTATCGACGGATACACGCGCGCCCTCCAAAAATACAATTTTAGCAGTCGCCAATAAAGACTTTTTAATATCCGGCATGAAATGCTCTTTCGTTATTTCTAACACGCCTTTGTCTTTCATTTTCTCAACATACTTACCATATTCCATACGTTCTTCAATCCCGAATACAATAACACTGTCATTCTTAGACTCAACAAAACTTGCTATACTTTCTTCTAATTTGCTAGTCTGATTGTCCCATGGATGGTTTTCCTTTGCCCAATTTTCCATTTCTTTACTAATTACTTGTGCTTTCTGCTCTAGGGTCATAGAATATCTCCGTTACCAACGCTTGCGTCTGAATAATGCCCCCGAATAAATCAGTCCGAGAAACATTATCTATCTGATACCATTTACCACGTCTAAAAAACTTGTCCCCGCGTCTAAAATCAGCATATCCCCATGTAAAAATATAGGGGGTCTCTTGCTTATTATCCCCTGCCGTAACAATGCCTAAATTAAAAACACCTCCACTCTGAGTAGTGAGGCGATACACAATCTCTTTTCCACGCAAAAACATTACATCTGGATTCTCTTTTACCCCCCTTCTTATCGCAATTTTTGCGCGTATATAAGAGTCTACCACCCTTCACCCCCTACAGGGAGACTCTTAGGGTTTGCCCACGATATTTTCCCCTTGCTATACAATTTAGATAAGGATAATTCTAAATCTTTATAGTATTGCATAACTTCGGCGAATGAAGGAAAGGAAGTAGACTGACCGCCAGTAGAAAATGACGTGGTATATGTGGATGGATTTAACATTGCAATAAGTCTTTGAATGGCGGCCACCGCTTTTTGATACACATTTTTACCCGGCAAGCTGCTTATCGTAAAATCACTTAATACAGGATACATTAGATGATACCGCTTGTGTCCGTAACGATAATACCTACCATTACCATCTGTTGTAATCGCCCCAGTAATTAAAGAATACGGTCTAGGACTAGCATATATAATGCCTTGCCCAGCGGCAAAATGGGGATCATCAATTAAGCTCCGTACCCCCAGTATATCATCTAGTACTGGCGGAATCGGTTGTGGCTGCTTGTCAAAAATAATAGCCGCACCATCGGATGTTACACACCGAGAACCGTTAGAAAATAACCAGTAAGCTGTAACGTCCATAATGCGGCCTCTCTATTAACTCAGCGCAGGGAGCGTAACCTGTATGATAAGTCCATTCCCGGAATTATCGGCAGGCAGAAAATACTTGGTAAACAATCCCGTGTAGCGGAACCACGCGTCCTCTCTGGTCTTACCAGTCAGGACGGAACCAAACCCACTCTCATAATCAAGGTCAACTGCCTCGACCCTAAGCAAAGATTCTTGTGCCGTAGGAACAAAAATCAGATAGGCCGTACCAGCAGTAATCCCAATTGATTCGCCTTTGATCTTGTCCTTGCCATAACCAGACAACGACTGAGTATACACAGGTACAATCTCGATGTCAGGGAATGCTTCGCGCACACTGGTAATATAGCTAGTGATATTGCGCTGTGTGAGAGTCCACACATCGACAGGATTGGCAAGCAGGAAAAACTTGCCACCCATATTACTGACGATATTATTAGTCGGCTTATAAGTGAGCTTACCCAGCTTCCCACGTGCCGCGACAAGCGTGTTAAAAATCTTGTCGAAATAATTGCTACCCGTCGTATCCGCGGCCTGCTTGTTAGCACTCCCATAGGTCGCACCATTTATCGGGTTCAAAAGTTCGGCATTTTTGTCATACACATAAGCCCTCGCCGCCGCCCGTGTAACACGCGCAAAATCAAAAAGCGGGTTTGCAAGCTCATTAATCTTTGTGTCTTTCCAACCAAGCGCCCGCATCTTAATGTCAAGTGTATCATCAAGATAGGGCTGATACATAAGCGGTACCCGATCATTAGTACCGTCCCAATTCTGAAAAATTCCGACCGGGTCAAGCATCTCCTGGATAATGACCTTGCTTGTAACAGCACCCCCAGCAGCACGCGCATCAGCCGTGTGTACAATCTTGTCTGTAAAATTCTCAGGCATATCATCGGCCTGAAGCTCGGCATCAATTACACTCAGTGCCTGAAGATCGGCCAGGTCTGTAGACGATGGGGGCAAGGCATCATTTTTAATTTTATGAATTATTTCCTCTCCCAGCTCCTGACCGCGATTGGCAATCACTTCGTGCTTCAATACCTGGCCGCCTTCGTCAAAAATAACCGTAGGGTTTATTTTGACAATAGCACCGTTCACTTTCTGGTTTAAGGCATTATAGTATTTCATCTCTTTTTTGCTCCTTACAACAATTGTACATAAACAACGCTAGAATTAACTTCGGTGATTACGCCTTGATAGGGAGCTGCGGCACTGGTTACCACCAATGCCGATGTGGTGATATTAACAGGGATACCCACGACCGCAGTCCCTGTAACAAGACTGGCGTCTACCTGTATCTCAGACATTTTCTCCAGTCCCATGTCCCTAGCGACACCACTGTCCGCATCATCCTGTGCCACATAAGCACGGCCACCGATAATCACAATATCACCATGCTTGATACTAGCACTCGGCGTATAGGCAACAAGCAAGTCATGCTGCCCAGGTTTGCGTGTAAATACGTTCATTTATTTACTCCTCCAATCTTTTTTTACCGACGCTCCATCGTTTTTAAAGGAACCCGAAGCGTTTAATTTCAAGGCAACTTGCAATAGCTCATTTTTCTTGAAATCGTCCGATTGAACATACTCCTTGATGTTCACGCGTTTGCCTTGTACACCCTTTGCCCGATTGAGTACACGCTGTGTGGCAATATGATTTTTAATCAACGCCAGCGCAGTAGTGTAAGCCAGGTTCTCCCGATTTTCAGTCTGCGCAATAGCCGCGGCCTCTTCCTCAGCGTCTCCCTCAAGGGCTGAGTCAGCAGTATTTATAAGCCCGTCCAGGGCGCCTTTAATTGCATCAATCTCGGCGTCTGAAGGCAGACCCAGAATCTCTACAATAGCCGCCAGATTTTTTGCTTTTTCCTCGTCGGCGTTTGTACGCTGCTTGATATTGCCTATCGTGGCAATTTCCTCAGCACTAATCTGACCTGTAGATACCAAATTCTTCATGGAATTTACCAATTCCTCTTTGTTCATAACCTTCTTTACTCCCTTAATTTTATCCGCGATTGCGTTATAAATCTTTGTCCCATACTCCCTAGTTTCTGCTTTATTTAGTAGGGAATGAACAGTTTCTAGCGACACTTTTCCGGCAGCCGTAAAAAGACTCCCGGAAAAGTCATTAAAATCTATTCTGTTATTTTTAACTAATTCTATGGCCTTGTCTACATCTGAGTAATTAAGCTGATCCATTGCCCCCCTATCCACATAATCTAATCTGGGAATACTCATTTCTTCGATAAACGAATCAGGGCTGTTTCCTACTTTCGGTGTGGCGACAATGGAGAAACCACCTACCCCATTTTTCAGGGAGTTAATTAGGCCAGAATTACTGGTAGAAAAACCTTCCTGCGGGATAGCCAGCTTAAAATATACCCGGTTCTGTATTTTATCATGCAAGGCTCCCACCACAAAAAAATCATTCTCAAGCGCAGTGTGTCCGTTACCACTGGTCTTACCACCAGCCAAAGGGATACCCCGGTTTGTCATACCATCAATCACCGACTGCCAATACTCTTGAGTGTATATACCACCATTGCCCTTAGCGGGGCTGTCAAAAGATACTACATGGTTAAAGTAATTTTCTCCAGCAGCAAATTTAACAAGATCAGGTATATCAGGCAATTTCTCATTTCGACTAACGTCTCTGTTTCTAATCAGCATATTACCTCCATATATAAGCAGTTCCACTCTTTTGTAAAGTGGATAAATATCATCTTTTTAGTCAGCAGTAGTCGGGGCGTTGCGCCAGTCAGGTATTTCAGGCACCAGACGGCACCGGCAATTAGGGTGTGGCGGAAACTCTGCTATCTCTATCGCATCTACATCATACCACTTATTCCCTAGTTTCTCACACGCGCAATGCCATATCTCACGCTCAGGCTCCGTTTTCCAAAATACCTTGCCAGTACCCCACGCTCTTACCCAATCCTTCTGTGTCTCTGCTATCCTAGCTGTAGACTCAGTGCGTTCTAGACGTATCGCCCGATAGTCTAGGCCAGCCTTACCTATCCGGCGCGAATAATCCTTCATGTTTTGTGTTAGGTTTAGCTTCCCGCTTCCCGGCATAGTTCTTTTGTCTCTGGCATTTTCGTCTAGCCATTTCTCAAAATCGCCTTCCCCACCGGTCTCTTTCTTCCATTCTTTCTTCCAAGCCTTCCTGATCTTAGCTTCATCTTTTACCCATACCCCATTTACTTCTTTATACCCTGATTCAAGCCTTCCCCAGCGCCCGACTACCCGGCGACCCCCGTCCTTGTATTTTATAAATGTCTCTAGTTCTTTGCCTATTTCTACGGGGTCTATTCCCAGCTGGGACGCCCCCTCAACTACTCCCAATATCGCATCTTGCATGGTCTCTACATTTTCCCATACCTTATGGGACAAGTCAGCCATATAAGCCGGTCTCTCTTGTTTCCACAAGTCAAAAATATCAGCCCAGTTCCTCTCAGCATTTTCTACTCTCTTTTCTGGTGTCCATCTCTTATTTATCCGGTTCGTCTCAATATCACTCTTGGCTATCCCTGTAAGTGTTACCTCTAATATAGCCTCATACATCTGTGTCTTATCTATCGCTTGCTGAGCATAGTTGTTGCTGATAAATGACTTGACGTGCTGTACCGTTATCGCCCTAATTTTCCGGGCGGCCTCGTTATCACAGTTAATCTGGTACTTAGCTAGGAGCGCTATTTCTTTCTCATACTTTGTCATAATATGGAGTCCCCAGCATTAGCGCTAGAAATAACCGGCGCGATACGGCCTGCCCAGTCCATGATGTTCTCAAGATAATCGTCCGAATTATTTTCCGGCGCGTCCTTGAAAAACTCCTTTAGAAAATAATAGAGCATATTTTTTGTCATTATCCCTGAATTGACCAGAGTAGTAATAGCACCAGCATAGGCCGTTAATACCCGACTCCGGCCTTCAGTCCCTAATAAATCGAAGGACGGCCACACTATCTCTATACTCTCCGGAACTACCCTAATCATAGACGTGTAAGACTCAACCCGGAGCCAGTCTTGTACTAGACATTGCCACCACTTAGTCTGTTCCCGCTGCACTTGCATAATATATTTGACGCCAAGCTCGCTGGCAATATCGGCAGCAGCATAGTTACTGTGGCCGATATCTCCCCAGAATATCTGGGGAATTCCAGAACCTCTAATTATATGCTCATCTAATCTAGCTAATAGTTTTTCGTGCATACCGATTGCGTCTGAGGGTAGGCTCAGTAATTGAGTGCTATCCTCTGGGCTATTGAAAAATATCTTTGCGCGTGCTGGGTTTATTAAATCGTTCTTAGGCGCGCCCCTAGCCTGATTATATGCCGACAGCCAGTTTAGCGCTGCGTCAACACCTGTATCTGCTATTGTCTGTACCAGTTTCGGCTGATACTCAGCGGCTATTTCTGCGGCGTTACGCATAACATCATGGGCAACTTTAGCACTACGATATATCCGGGAATATACGGATACGCCCCTATAACTATCGCCAGTACCGTCATGTGCAAAGGGCAAAGGGAATAAATGGAAGAAATTATTTATTATATTTTTCTTTCCGTCTATTTCTATTTCTATGGCATCTCTTGTAATATGGCGACGTATCCTATTCTGTTTAATTATAGGTATATTTCCCCCTGATTTATATTTTCTAATTTTATCTAGCCACACATCTGTTATTGCGTTTGTTATCGGGTCAACTTTAATTCCTATTATTTCGTTGTCTTGGATATTTTCAATGAACGCGCCCCGGTTTTCTACGTATTGAACGAAGCGCCATGACGTGCCATACATAAGAGTCTCACTAGTAATAATAGGGGCTTCATCTGTTATATACGATTTATGCAACTTGTTGAGTAATTGCTGAGTAGACGGATCATCGCTTTTTATTTCTGGGGTTCCGGTTAGTGCTTTTACTACATTTATCGGAGAATAAGACATAGGGGAATAAAGATTGATAGACCCGTCTGTTCCTTCAAATAATCCTCTTAATCTATTTACATCGGTAGCAAGCCCACCGTCGGTTCTAATATCCGGCGTAACCATTTCTGGCCACTTAATAGGTGTTCTAAATTCATTCTTTTTAAGAAATTCAAACATAATTATTCCTCTGTCATTTTAGGCATTTCTGGCGCCCGTCTATTATCCAGATACCTTTGTAAACTTGATGCGCTGTCAGGCGCGTCATCGTGTCCATTTGAGTCATCTGTCCAATCAAGAATCTGGCTCATATATTCTGGGCTAGTCTCTGGACACCAGTGTAACTTATTCCATGATCTAAGTAAATAGTTAGCTATTTTTATCTGTTTATTTTCTTTCTCTGAATAAGAAATAACGGACAAGTTATATTTTTTTAGTTCCTCAGCAACATATCCTTTATCGGCGTTAGTCTCACATATAATTCCTCTACATTTATATTGCCGATAAAGTCTAACTATTTCTGGAATATGCCTTTGAATATGTTCCTGCCATATTAAGCCTAGTCTGTTATTGCCCTGCGCTAAAGTTAGGGCGCTAAAATCTTTGCCTCCATAAGCCGCATCTATATGGATATAGCACCACTCTCCCTGTCGCCAGCCTTCGGTATTCATTTTACCGTCCATATTCGGGTTCTGGAATAATAAAGAATCGTCCGTAGCATAAGAGAGTTCATAATTTATTGCGTATAGGGCAGGCGTCATTGACCTATACTTAATATCTAATTGTTCTTTAGGGAACAAGAGTTCCCAGTATTTACTAGCTGGGTACTCGTGGAACTCCGCTCCGATATTTTCAATTGTTTGCCAGATGTCATCTTTATGCCACCGTGTACCATTGTAAATAAGTTTTACGTCCCCTGTATTTTCAATGACGTTTTGCAATTCATAAAACCTATTTAGCGTTTGCTGCCTAGCCGCGGCGCTGACTCTATCTTGGATATTTAGTATATCGTCTGTAACAATAACGTCTCCGTGATTGCCTGTAATGCTATCATTTATTCCATACACGCTTATGGACGCCTCTTTGTACCATAGCGGTAATGTGGAAAGCCTGACTTGTGTGGCCGTATTTTTAATTATTTTAAATACACTTTGCCCTGTTATACCTTCGTAAAACCACTTAACGCCGTCCATTTCTAACATTCTTGATATTGTTTGTAGAGTAGGGGAAGCGTCCCCTTTCTGGGTTTTCCTAATTAAGAGTATTCTTTTCTTAGGAAATAGAATTAGGTATCTAATAATGCCGAGAATAACAACGGCAGTTGTCTTATAGCTCCCTCGAAAGGCCAGCATCGCCTGTGGCTTATCTGAGTCCCACGCCTCAGTTATCCACTTATTGTGTAAGTCGGTTAATTTAGTGAGTCCTAATAAATGCCCCAACGTAGTAGCCGGTCTCTCAAGTAGGTCATAGAGTATTTCTTTATTCACTCTTTCTCAGCTTTTTTACGCTCCCTAATTTCGTTTAACGCGTCTTTGATTTTAAGCTCAGTTTCTGTGGTGTCTACTATCGTGGCGTCCATACCTATATGCTGTGTAAGCATACCGTCTATACGATCGAAGATATACTTAATCGCCGGAAGGTCGCCGTTTATAGCAAGCTCAATAATCTTGAGGGCTATCGCTTCTTTTTTTGTAATTAGCTGATCTTTACCGTCGCACTCAAGCCTTACGGATTTTACCCCTAGCTCCTTATTGAGAATATCCGTCAACGTTGCGCCCTTTTTGGGGCGCCCCTTACGGTTGATATATTGCGGGTTTAATTGAAACCCTCTTCCAGCCATTTCAGATCTCCTCTTGTTTTACAAGGAATACGGATTTTTCTTTCATACCGTTTGTTACTTGATATTGTTATTTTTCATAAACAGGCTAACCGTCATACGATTAACATTTAAAATTTCTGCAATTCTGATTTTACTTACATAGTTCTTTCGTAATTCCCGTATTTCATTTTCCTTTCCAGTCAATTTAACACGAGCAGATTTTCTGCCAATAGGCCGTCCTAAAATAACACCTTCCGTGCGCCTAAGCGCTAAAGCCTCTTTTGTTCTTTGAGAAATTAAATTGCGTTCAATTTCTGCCGATAAACCAAAAGCAAAAGCCAACACCTTTGACTGAATATCGTCGCCCAGTCGGTAATTATCTTTTATCGTCCACACTTTCACACCTTTGTCCATAAGCTGATTAAGGATAGACATAATCATTAGTAGACTCCGGCCTAGCCGGGAAAGTTCTGAACAGATAATTAAATCTCCAGATTCTACCTTACTAAGTAAGCCACCCAGTTTTCTTTTATCCGGTGTCTTTGTGCCACTAACAGTCTCTTTAACCCACACATCAATAATAATGCTATTCTTTTTTGCAAAGGACTGTATTTCAAATTCTTGATTGTCAACGCGCTGCTTGTCGGTGCTTACCCGGACGTAGCCGTATGTCATTGGTGATCCTTCTTCGATAAGCCGGTTTAATCTTATATCTTTTTTCAAATTCAATTACCCACTCTGGAGGAGTATCGTATTCTCGGTTTTCAAACCAAAACTTATATTCATTCCCACCTGTTATTGATTTTATATACTCTTTTAACACAGGGAGTAAATCAACGTTAGGCATGTTGTCGCCCTCTGGGTGATTCAGGCCCAGCCTTTTTTGCGCCTCAAAAATATCTGTTCGGAGTCTATCATTAAAGATAACCTGCTCATTTCCGCCGCCATAAACATATAAATAAGCTAAAATACGACAACAAAAATCATCTGAAATAGGTTTCATTCCCATGCTCTCCATTGTCGCATACAGCACTTCCCGGAATTTACCCATATCGCTCATTTTTATATCGATCATTTCTATATTACTCATCTATTTCCTCTCTATTTAATTCCGGGTATAATTTGTATAAATAAGCTAAAGCCATATTCGCATAATATAACGCGTTCTCTATGTTGTTTCTATTTTCCAAAATGCCCGTAAGATTATCCCGAATATGAGACATATCCAATTTTTTTGGTTCTAATGCGTAGAAATACTCTAAATAATCACGCACTTGAGAAAAGCGAGCAGATACACTACTCACATTAAATTCCAGTTTTTCTAACAAAACTTCTTCATAATTACTCATTTTAATACTCTTTGCGGATCATCTATACAGATAACTGCCTTTTCCGATCCAACAAAGACCGAAAACTTGGTACCCGCTCATACGCATGGAATTTATATTCAAGTGATCCATCATCAAACTTAAAAAACCCACCACAATGAGTGCATTTAAGCGATCCGTTCATCTGGCTTCCACAATGCGGACAGGTCTTAGGCTTTTCAGAGACAACCTTAACGGCCTTCTCTTCATCACCCTTTTTTTCTTGACGCGATTTCCACGCGGGATATTCTGACCGTAAATTCTCTGCAGAGACCACAAGCGATCGAAAAAGCGGGTTAAGCTCGGATTTCGGCTTATCGCGGTATTTCTTGTTTTCCCTGATGTATTCCGCAACAAATCTCAGAAACGTATTATCACCAGAAATCCACAATGGATCAAGCCCTGATTGGGCAATGGATTCTACAAAAATGGGGTCAAGGAAAAAGCCGTTTCTAGCGGATTCGGTTTTTATCATTTCCAAAAGTGGTGGTGGTGTCTGTGTCGGTATCCGCTGCCCCGGATCAGTCTGATCATGACACTCACCACCACTATTTTTAAATTTATTTTTCAGATCCTTTATATTATTATATCTTGTAATATTATCTGCCCGATTTTTCGGGCAGGGGGTGCCTTTTTTTTCGGGCAGGGGTGCCTCATTTTTCGGGCAGGGGGTGCCTTTGATTGATATGCGCCTCTGGGTAATCTTCGAGCTGTCCTCTGCATAGATATGCTCTATGGATATATACCCACATTCTTTGAGATTTTGTACCCAAAGATTGACCGTTTTCCGCCCTACCTCATATAATGAGGCAAAATAGCCATCTGTTGCCCAGCAGTAGCCTTCTTTGTGAGATAGTGCCGTTATTTCGCCATAAAGAAGTTTTGCGTTAGCACATAAGCGCTTATCATAGCGCACGTCTGCCGGTATGACCGCGTAATATGCCGGATATTCCCGTTTTTCAGTGTCAGTCATTTTTTCCTCTCTTGCAAAAATTATCAAAAAAATTTGAGATTCCAAGCGCAATAAAAGCGAGACCTATTCTCCAGTCAGCCCAAAACGCCAGACCCCAAAAGGCCGCCGTGGAAATCACGTAAATGATTTTCACTTGTTTTTTCGTTATCCTTATCCCGGTTTTCTTCATTAAAAAACCCTCCTAAAACGGTATTTTGTCAGGGTTATTATATTCCCTGTCATCGTCTGCATCCGTATATTCTTCATATCGCCGATTGTTCGGCTGATTTTCAGTCTTAATTGAACGGACGTGGGAGACTTTCACATGTTTGCGACCATCGTATGAATTTTCGTCTAATTTGGTCACTACAATTCCTTGTTTCCCAATCCATTTCCGGGTATCTTTTTCTCCAAGTGGTATCTTAAACGCGGTGTATAACGCCTTAAGCCGACTTAAAAAATAATCTCCCTCTACAAGGTAATAGGCGATACGATCATGTTTGTCGTTTTCAAACACAATTTGTAACATATTATTTCCATTTCTGGAAACTTTTTCCTGCACAGCAATAATATATGCAGGACATTCCCCAACAGGGAACTGAGAATAAAAATCAGGCGCCTCTTCAAGCTGCCTATAATTAACGTTATCCAGTATCGACATTATTTTTCCTCCTGTTTAATGCCATAATAACTCCTTAAAATAAGGATATAAACAGGACAAGTCGGCGCCGACTTGTCCTGTTAAGTCGTGTTTTTTTT
This sequence comes from Treponema sp., assembly GCA_031267685.1. Lineage (GTDB taxonomy): Bacteria > Spirochaetota > Spirochaetia > Treponematales > Breznakiellaceae > JAIRMT01. Next base: position 38,352 of record JAIRYV010000015.1, on the reverse strand, counting down.
ATGAGTGCCAGATTTGCCTCCGGTTTTGATTCCGGATCTGGCGTGGCTTTGCTTGGCTAAGTAAATCCTGATGTATACATCAATACCACCTCGCTCTTATCAAGAGCTTTTTTTAAGCGCGTTACGCCCCGGCCAGGGCGCTATTTTTTTAGAAGACTATCTCCGCAACCGCGTCCGGGACATACGCGGTTGCCTCCGATTCTGTCGCTTCTTTTGCGGCAAGTTCGTTCTTGCTGGCATGGTCGTCAAAGTCGTCAAAGGGGACTGGCTTATACTCGGCCTTGAGCTTCTCTAGCCGAGCATAGACCTTCTGCCGGACTTCTTCGAGTTTTTCCAGATTGAATTTGGGGATTTCTCTTACCTGGTCTCCCCATCGACGTATCTCATACTCGTCAAAGTACGGCAGGACATCAGGGTTCTTGGCCTCAAGCATAGCCTTGATGCTTTCAAGGATTTTTTTCCGATCCTCCGCGGAATAGATATTTTTTAACAGTGTCTCCCTATTCTCCTCGGTACTCCGATGCGGCGGATCGGTTATGTTGCGTTCCGCTTCTACGCCGATCTCTTCCCCGATGTAAGGCATACCCCCCATTTCTTCTGGGAAGCACAGACGGAATGCCTGCCCGATTGCTACCTTGCGTAGCATTGTTTTAGGCATTTTTGCCCAGACGGTGTTGGGTTTCCCGTCTTTGTATTGTACGGCCTCACTATAGTAGGCCGAATGAGAAAAGGGATGGCTCCAGTCCCTTCGCCATATAGTAATATGGCAGGCCATGTCTTCGTTATGGCCGGAAAAATTAGCTTCCCATCCGTCAAGCAGTCTGGTATGCTCAGCCCGTTTGAGGTACACCTCGTACCCCGTTATAATCGAGCATTTGCGGTATTGTCCTGCGCCGTAAGCCACAGCATAGATTTCTTTTTTAAACGGGTTCAGGCCGTATGCCTTCGCTATGTTCAAAAATTGTATCTTCTCAGTGGGGAGCAGTGCGCTCGTACCGCTAAAGGTATCCAGGTATTCAAGCAGTTCTCTTTCGGTTACCGATTTCTGTACCGTGAGGGCTTGATTGTTGTCACTTTTTATATCACTCATTTTTTTCTCCTTAGCCGCCGTTATTGGTGGCGTTTTTTTATGTCGCTTTAAGCGACATTTCCCTGCGCGGGTTTCTCCAGCATGGCGCGATACTGCGCCGCTATTGCCAATTTCTCGGCACGGTCATGCTCATACACGGCTTCTATTTCCCCGTCCTCATAGAGAGACTGGAGGTCGCGGCCATTGTATAGGCGGGATAATGCGTCCGCAAAATTGCGGGTGCGGACGAAATACCAAAATCTGCTGGTATACGTGGCTAGCGTCTCTGTTTTCAGCCACTCTTCTGCTCGCCCAGCCTGGAATTCTGCATGGTTGTGCTCTATTTCTGCGTCCATGCTCTCTAGCCGAGCCCATTGGGTTGCGGCCAGAGAGCCGTCGTGTTGCCTTAAGTCAGCAACAGCGGCGCGGAACTCGTCGATGCAATAGCGACCGGCAAAGCCGCTATAGAGATCGACTATCCGATCATACAGATCAGCCTTACTGACCTGTGATCGGTACAACGCCTCCTGCTCGCAGGCGGAGGGTATACGCTCCTTGGTATACACGCCACCCCCAGACCAGTTATGCAGGCATCCATCTTTCCCGGCCACTGTTAGGCCATGCTCATTGCCGGAGTAGTAGCCCATTTCGGCATTTCCGTACACTCTTAACATTTTTTTCCCCCTTGAAAAAAGCCGACCGACAAGCTGGGGATGGTGCTTGCCGGTCGGCTGGATCCGCGGCGTACTCCAGCATCCCCTCCGGGATACGCCGCGTTGAGAGTACCTCGCTCATACGAGCAGGACTCTCATATATCTAGGCGGTTACCCGCCATTGATACCTCGTTGACCATCGCCGCCGATTGAAACAGGCTCGCGATAGTTGCCTTTTGTAAGGCGTTTGTTTATACTGTAATTGTAACGATATTGTTTCTGTTTGTCAATAGATTCTTTTAAGTTTTTTAAGTTTTTTTTCGATATTAAGGAGGTGGAAGAATTGACTATCAAACAAATTGCACAAAAACTTGAGCTGTCTCAAACAGCCGCCAAAATGCGCCTATACAGGCTGGGTATAAAACCTACTATATATGTAGGTAATACTGGCCTTTATGAACCTACCGTAATAGACCAGATACGGGAGTCTGCGCCACCTGGCCGTCCCCGTAAAAAAAAGCCCTGATTGTCTAGGCAAGCCGGCGAGTTGAACGCCAGCAGTCAGCGCCTGGTGGTGGAAAAAAGCTATCATTTTGAACCGTCCCCGCAGGAATAGGCCGGGAGTCGAACCCGGAAAAGACAGCTAAAAAGACCACAAGGAACCGACTGATCATCGGGGTATGAACCCGACGGGAAACCGTTCCTGCTTGCCAAAATTTTAGTTATAACAACAACGGCCTGTCCGCGACAGCGCGTCCAAACAGTGTCAGGAAATGGCGCTTACCCGCAACCGTGATACGCGTCTGAGTCCCAGCCTTGCCATTGTTCTCCCAGTCCTTGACCGTGAAGTAATCCATGCGGTTATGGTAAGGCTTGAGGTCGCCGTGTGTATTTCGATAGATGTAACCTTTGCGAATAAGCGATTCTATAAATTGATGTTCCGGTACGCCGATTTCTTTCGCCGTGTCTCTAAAATTAGTTGTATGCCCTGCGTCTACAAGCCGGTCATGATACTCGGATTTAGGCTTCAATATCACGTTTTCAGCCTTTAACGCCTCATTTTCTTTTTGTAAGTCTGAAATCAACTCGTTCTGGAATTGCATTGCCTGTCTGATAAGCAACGCCTTTTCGAGATTTGTTTTTGGTTGTACTGCGACCTCCGAATTTTTTCGGAGGTTCATTTTGACTGCCGTCACCTGTTCTTCATTAAGATATGTGGTTATCCCAATTCGGAATAATTCCGGAAATAATTCTTTCGCGCTATTATATACAGTGTCTACCGATATCCCCAGCGCTTTCGCCACTTCGCGCACTCTCATGCGATTGTCTTCTTTAACGAGTTGTTCTGTCATATAGCTTTATCTCCATTTATTTCTCTTAGGGATCCACACTCCTGCGCCCGATGAAACTTGTTTGCAAAATCAAGGAGATTATTCCGAACCTTGATAAATTCTGGGTCATCACAGTCCATGCTGCACAGATGGTAGGCAAGCTGTGCAGCAATCCTCACATCGACTTGCCACTGGAGGCCCCCACACCAAAGAGGTAGACATGAGTAATCAAGGTCAGCCCCGCGCAAGTCAGCCCTGTCCCATCCAACACTGGCCAACCATAGCTGGTGTCTGGCGATAATTTCCTTCAGTTTTTCTGCATCCATAATCTCTATCTCTCCTCTTGTATTCTATTCTTCATAACCTTTTTAAAAATTTTTCTGCAATTAAATCGGTATCAAAATTATTGTTGCCGACTAAATACGCAACACAGGCTTCATCGTTTGTCTCCCGAAAATCTTCTATAAGCCATACTTCGCCGACTTGGGATTTAATTAAATAAAAATTAACCCCGTTAATATCAACCGCGCATTTTAATACGCGGCCTATTACCCCAGAGTATAGGCCGGTCTTTACAATAACCATTTGGTCTGTTTTATACTTAAATCGTACTATCATTTATTCCCTATTTCTCTTAATATATTCAGGGCATTTAGCGCACACGCCGCCTGTTGATGAGCAACAGTTACCGTCGGAAAGCAAACTCATAATATCTAGCAGTGTGTACTCAATAGCTAAAACCTGATCAAGATCATCGTAATACTTATTACCCGGCTTAAACTGAGAGGCAAACTCAAGTGATCTGTCTTTCAATTCATTTAGCCATATATCCGTATCGGCGCTATAATTACTACCCATTTTTCCCCCAAAATTCAGGTTGGTGTTTCTTTTTTTCGCTTTGAAAATAAGAATTAATAATCACATCTAATACTTTTTCTAGGCGTTTACTCTCATTAAGCGCCTCACTTGTGCGTAACCTAAAATAATCTTTCTGTGCTTTGCGCACCATCGAAACAAGGCACACGAATCCATCTAATTCAATTTTATCCATCATTTTCCCCCACAATTATTTATTTCATAGCCTCTTTAATATTATGTCTGATACAGCCGAGATCACGTCAACTAGAAGCTCCTTAATAACTACGTCTTCTAAAGACTCAAAAAAGAGTAAGGCATGAAAACAATCTTTACAGACATTGTATATTTCACAGAGACATTCCATAGGTAAATAGTTGTTCCTGTACAGCTGATATTCCAAAAAACACTTTTCCAGACGCCTATTCAGAATAGGGTCATTCTGAAACCTATCTTTAATCTTAAGCAGGTTCCTGTCTATTACTATAGTTTCCCCTATATTGTTCATATCTTTTTAATCCTTCCCGCAACTCCAACTCATATACGTTTCCCGGCGCCGATTACGTGACACCGGAAAACCATAATTATGGCGCTTAATCATGCGCCGGATAATACGAGCGACAATGGCGATAAATACCAGCACCGCAAGAATAATGCTATACCCAATCAATTTAATTACCCCCTAGCAAGTCGCGCTAAAATATCGGGATAGTATTCCCGCTCCCATTCGGAACGTCCGAATCCTGTCCCGTGAATATCTCCAATTTCAGCCACTCGTATATTTTTTCTATCCCAGCGCCCGTTACCTAACATAGCATAGTTTGGGTGTACTGGCAGATCATATTTCTTTAGATAGGCAAATACATCATCGTGTGTCCAATAACCAATCGGAGCGCAGGTATGTTCGGTCGATATTCCAAACCGTCCCATTCTCATTCTGCGTATTCCCGATTCTTCTTTACGTATCCCGCTTATGTGTCGGTCAATCACATCGTGATTAACTTTCTTCCACGTCTTGTACCATACTTTATCAGTTTCAATGTCTTGTTCTGTTGGGCTTAGATTCCTCGCGTATATACTTCCATAATCACAGATAATTTCATGGTAATCAGCATGAGGGTGTATCTTAAAAAAAGAATCGCGCACCAGATCGCACTCTTTCGAGTGCGATGGTATGCAATATAAATGTACAAGCGGAAGGTTGATATTATTCCGCAGGCATAAATCCGCTACCACAACGCTATCCTTGCCCCAGGATACGCCGACATAAGCGGGTTTATCTTTTACAAAATCTTGTATCGAATCTCTGGCCTCGTTTTCTTTTTTGAATAGTTTTATTGACACTGAATTGATAGTGTCTAATTCTTCATATTCTTTCCAAAGTTCCATGTCTTCTTTTTTGTGCCGCTCGCTTATTATAAGCATACCTATCACGCCTCCCGGAACGTTAATGACTGCCGCTTGGAACTTCTTCTTGGGTCAATCAAGGATTTGCTAACCTTGTGATCAACAAGATTTGGGCAAATATTGAGATACTTAATCTTTTTTAATTTAAGATAATCGGCCAGCATTAAATCTACGCCCGCGATGTGTCCGGTTCTGTCCCACGTATAGCTATATTCCAAAAGCTCGGCATTTATTCTCGCTGGCAAATAGACGCATTGCATCATCATAAACTTTGCGCCATTTATATATCTGGTTCCAATGGCAATGTCATCTTTCCTCATGCTAAAAAACTGGATTACCTCGTTTTCATGCGGTTTTATAATATCTTTTACCCTTCGCTCGAAATCGTCGCATAATATAATGTCATCTTCGAGGTATACTGCGTTGTGTCCCTTCGTTAATACCAAAGCGTTCTGAAAGTTTTCATAAGCGTCGCGTTTTTGGATACGCGATATAAGCAGGTTATTTATTTTTGATAAATACTCCCCTATATCCCTATCTCCGGTTGTGCGCATAATTATTTTTAACATGGTATCGCAATCTCCCTATAATTCTCCGGGTGCCAGTACGGAGCGGCAATTCCCCCAAAACTGGACCGAAAGCCGCATACCTCCTGCAAATCCTCGCCAGCCGGAACAGTTTTCATCAATATTTTTTTGCTATGACAGGGCGCAAATATAGAATAATCTTGTTCAGTCTCCTCAAAGTCCCAGTAGCCGACAAGACCATACCCAATACCGCGATGCTGACCAATGGCAAGCACGCTTTTAAGCAATTTACTCATTTCCCGACGATTCCCACGTGCAAACCAACACACGCGATCAATAAGCCGTACGCGTTGCGGACGATGTAACATCTTGTACGGCCCCGATGTAATGAGCAGATTTTTCCGTTCTTTTGGAGCCAATAACAATGCAAATTGGGTAGTGTCAATGCGTTTGTTGATATGCTCCACCCAGTCAGGCGCAAGCGGTGCGGGCAGTATTGGATTTGAGCAGCAATACACATCCACACCGTTAATCGTGCGTTGCGCTACGGGTATTGGGACTCGTGGCAATTCCTCAAGCGGCGTATCGCGCAACACTTTGCGCTCGTGCTTGCTTCCCAGCCGATGCGATAGCTCCCATGCAAGCGCCGCGTCAAGCGCAGGCGGGTCGCCCGCAAGTGGCGACAGCAGCCATGCAGTTACTTTAAGATTTGAGAGCTTGGAATGTTCCATCACAAAATACGCCCGTCCCCGTCAACGACAAGACCCTGCTCAAAATCATCTAACAGTTCAACAGACGCTTTCTTCGGCTTTGCGCCTTTTTTTTCTTTGACGATTTTTTCTTTACGCGGAAAAGCATTGTTAAGCCAATCCACAATCTTGTCCCTATTTTCTTCACAATGCTTCTGGTACTCGATTATTAAACTCGCGTGATTTAATTCATCTCCAAAGAAATCTTCGCCTTTTTCCATCGTTAAAGATGTTTCAAGCGTTCCATGTCCAATACGGGACATCCCACCAATAGTGGAATCCGTTTTATTCCATTCATAGAGGGCATTAAGAGTTGCTCCAACTTCAAGCCGGGAGACATTTTGGAGAATGAAGCCATAATAAAATACCGCGCCAACAATTATATTCTGACCGGCATAAATCATTTGATTTGATTTTTCCCGGTCATCGTTTTCCACCGGAGCAATAACACCCAGCTTTACCGCATCCATTCGTGTATACTGGAAGCGCGAGATATAATCTTCACATGATCGTAGGCGCTGTTCAGGCAGTTCCTTCAAAAGATATTCAGGTAATTCCCTCTCAATGAGAGAGCGATTCTCTTCACATACCAGCATACCGCGTTTTGCGATAAGCGATCCGCTGATAACCTGATTTCTTAACGACCCCCCCAGAAGCCGGATAAGTGGTAAAAGCTCCTGCATCTCCGCGATTTTGGCAAGATTATCTGAGGTACTTGACTCCGTAAGCGAACCACCATTAAAGAGGTAATTTGCCTGATCTAGCGTCAGCTTGCCCACAAGACCGCAGGTCTTAATTAAATGATACGCGCCTGGATGACGTATCATTTTATGCCGAATTGCATTGCCGGAAAGAACCGGTACATACCGTATTGCGCGGTTATACAATACGGGCTCGCGGTTGATCAAACTCTCATTGCCGGACACACCCATCATGTGAGTGATCGGCGACAGCGCCTTCGACAGGCAGTGTATTTTACACGTTTTTATGGGCTTCAAATTCCTAACTCCTTAAATTCTTTCCAGCGGTTCCGCGCCTTTAACACAATAATAAAACGCCGTTCCGTACACACGCGGATAATCAGCCTCTGTATTTCTGGATCAAGATGTCCGGTGTAATCAATCCAGTTCCTCGCATCATCGTTTGCAGCGACATCACCAGGACTTCCCCTGACATAGTCAAACAGTTCATTTAAAAACCGTTCAATATCATTGCGGGATTTTATGGCGCATACCTCTAGGCCGTTTCCGATTCTTTCCCACAAGGTCTTGCGATCAAGATCGTTGCCAAAGACCTTAGCCAAAATACAACAGAGGCTGATACTCTGCTCTTTGGCTTCCTCCAGTGCCGTTTCTGACAGTTCTTCTCCGGGTACGGTCAGTCCTGCCAGTTCTTGGCGGAATTTATCCGCGTCTAATTGCTGGATACTCACTTTGTGCATCCTCCTTATTTTTTGCCAACCACGCTGCAAGGCGTGATAGTGGTTCCCTTTGTACTTCTCTCCATACTTCAGGCGCGTCAGTATTTCCGTGATACTTTTCACAAGCGATATACATGCTTAATCCAACTCTTTCAACAAGCGCCGGCTTCCCTGTCGCGGCCACAATTTTTGTGGCTAAATCTAGTCTAGAGATTAATATTTTAGGAATGATTTCAACTGTCTCATCCTCAAACATGATAGGAAAAACATTATTGCTCATGGCAACAGGCGCTCGAAAAATGAGATGTTTTTGCCCGCTGTCTGAGATAACAATCGTAAATGGCGGCTCAGGTATTTTTGTGGTGAGTATTTCCCGCGCAAGTGCAACATGCGCCTTTGTGAACGCCACACGCTTTTGTGTGGTTAAAAGCCATGAGTACATACGCGGAGCCATCCCGCGTGCGTTTTCCCGTTGCTTGATCGTTCCGTCAAGCATTTCCATCGCGTCCCCTCCTAATCCTAGGGAGAGGACACAGCCGCAGCAAACATAATTTGAGTGCGGATACTTAACGATGTCACGATTCGTAAAAGTTTCCTTTACAAATTCATCCACGCTATAAGTCTCATCACAATCAGCGCCGCAATAATAGCAGTGCTGATTGCCGGGATTATGACGTACCCCGGCAAACAACATTGGTGCTGTCAGCATATTTCCCTCCTCGTGTACAAGTCTCACGCCATTTATCTATATCTGCCGGGTCGATGTAGTACAATGACGGTGCTGGACAAAAAACCGGGAATGGACACGGATCGCTGTGTACGAGCTTGTGCAACATGGAGTATGGCATCCCCACCCTCGCCGCTGCCTTGCGGATACTAAGGAGCCGCTCACTCATGCCGGCCTCCGTAGCGTCTCTCCGCGGGCACAGCGTCTACAAATCGCTCAGCATAAGCGCGGCTTGCGAACCAGTCTCGGTAGATGTCCATTTCGCTGGTGGACACTTTTTCATTTTCCGGGCAATCCTCAGCCCGGATTGAGCCGACTAGACGGGCTGAGATAGTCCCGTCATCGTAGTAGCTGGTTTCGACCAGCCAATATGTTTTCATTTTTATCCCCTTCGTCTCTCTCAAGACGGCAGAAAATTTTTGAAGAGGTTACGATAATAGATACATGGATGCTAAAAACTATTGGAACCGCGCCTTGCCGCTCATCAAAAAGAAAGGTCTCACAGAGAGAAAAATTGAAACTCTCATAGCAAGAAACCGTTATCCAGAAGCTGATGAGTCAGAGAACATAGCCAGAGAGCTTGGCACAAGCAACACCTACCTGGTAACCGGCACTGACATCAACAAGCCGGACATGACCGGCGTGATTCGGCAGGCAGAGAAGTTGCTAGGCGACCTCAAGCAGCTGTAGGCATAGCTATATATATGGAAGGAAACCATCCCGGCTATGCCCACAATAGAACCTACCGAGCGTGGCCGGGCCTAAACACCGTATCCGCCGCTCCTGTAGGCAAAAACCCTAAGAGCGGTTGCGGGCGCTCTTAGGGCAGGAGAACCAGTATCAGCGATACACGCCGCAACTCGCGTACCGTCTCCCGCCGCCGCGCAAGTCCGCCAAGACCCACGGCGCCGGGTAGTGTCCTGTACCCGCCGGAGGTTTCTGGATGGGTGGCGGGGACAGGAAGCCACTTGAGTGGCCTATATTGTATAGTATAGCCACTGTTTTGACTATTGTCAATAAGTATAGCCACTGTTTTGACATTTTTCTATAAAATTTTCCGATAGGATTGATATGTCCTTAGATTTTTGGGATACTGTTAGACAACGTTTAGTCGCATTAGGAAAAAGTCAGACATGGCTTGCGGAACAGTCCGGTGTTAAACGGACTGCCATCAACAACGGTATAGGAAGAAGCGCGGAAGGTAAGATGTCAAGTCCATCAGTGGAGTCTGCGTATGCCATCGCGCGTGTCCTTGATACCACAGTTGAGCATCTGCTTACTGGGCAAGACCCACATGGCCTAGCTCCTGACGAGCGCGAGCTAGTGGATAGCTACAGGCGGCTAGATGACAGGGACAGGCAAGAGGTGTTTGGTATCATAATGCTCAAGCTGGAGCGCTACCCGCAAAAGGGGGCGTCAAGGTTGGGGGCGGTTGGCTGAGGCTGGTCAAGTAAGGAGAGGATAAGATGGGATTGTTCAGCAAAAAAAAATTGGCTGAAGTTGCGAAACCTGTCGGAGGAAAAACGCCGCCTGAGCAAGATATGGTTTTGGATAAGGCCGATGTCGTCATCAAACGGCACAAGTTTGACAGGAGTAAAATTCCACAAGGAATTACCCATGACGATTTTAGTTCTCAAAATAATCCGATTATCAAGGAACATTTTGATTGCATTGAAGAGATTCAGAAAAATTATGCCCGAAGAAATGAGGGTATGAAGTTCTTAAAAAAAGCAGTTGCCGCTTGTAAAAAACAGATAGATATTTCCGCTGAGGCTGCCTATTGGTTTTACGCTGATAATGATCTTAAACGCAGGCAAATTGAACAAAAATATGGTATGACGCCGAAAGAACATTGGAGAAAAATTATTCATGCGAAGAGTGAACGGCCGATAGATGAAGAATATGACCCGTGTGGTATGCCTGTACACACGGGATATAAACAGCTCTGCATTATCTGCGAAAAACAAGGATTTTGGGATGAAGTAATCAATATTGCGGAACAAGCAAAAGAAGAAGGTTGGCGTGGAGACTGGGATAAGAGAATTGAAAAAGCTAACAAAAAGTTAATGCTAGGGGAAAAGTGAGTGAAGTAAATAATATAGGAGGCAAAAATGAATTTGGCTAAAAAATTAGGTTTCTTCTTTGGATTGTCATTGATTATAATGGCATTATTTGGTTGCATGACGGCAGAATCTTCTGTAAAAGGTACTCCTACAACAATTGATACATTAGGCGGAGATTCTTTTGACGCTATTGTTTTAATTGACAATCTTGTTGAAGGTGTTAAAATTGCAAAAATTGGAGACAATAGTTTTGCAATTTATGCAAACATTATGACTAGTGGAAGGACAGCCTATCCAGGTAGTTTAATTTTTACCATTGATGGCACAAAAAATACAATAATTGGTCCAACAGGGTGGGATATTGTTGATGTCTCTGTGGATCAACATAACGTGACAAGGTGGTGGAACACATCTACAAGTATGTCAGATCGGTTAATCGAATCATTTAAGGATGCAACTACCATAAACATAAGAGCCATAAATAGTAGTGGTTACATGGGTAGTATGGGAGAAGATAAGGGAATAGATATATCTACTATTTTACCAGTAGTTAATGAATTTTTATCAAAATAAAATCCCTGCCATGGGAAGTTAATGACAGGGGAAAAGTGATACCCTATATATGGTGGCGCGATTTGCTCATGCAATCCGCGCCACCTGTTGTTATCACCCAGACATCAGCGCCCGCTCCAGTTTTTCTCGCGCCTTGTCAAAGTCTATCACCTGCGGGACATGGCTGTACCGCTCCATCATACGCCCGCTCTTGTGTCCGGCCAGCGCCTGTATCTCAAGGTCGCTTATGCCCGCCATGCGCCCTAGTGTGATATAGGTGTGGCGCAGGCCGTGATAGGTAAGGTGCCTCGCCTTGATTTGCGTCGCATCGATGCCGATAGCTGACATGGATCGCCGGAACACGCCCTTAAACCACGTCGCGCCTACTGGTGTATCGCCCATGCCGGGGAACACAAAGCCCTTGTCACTCTCCAGTTTGCCGAGTGCCTCTGCGACTGCTCGTGGTATAGGCACGGTACGCATACTCCCTCGCTTAGGCTGCTTATCTCCCTCATGGGTGATCCAGTTGTGCTGTATCTTGATAACACCGTCTCCGATGTCCTCCCAGCGTAGGCCCCGTACCTCTCCTCGCCGCATACCGCATAGTGCGGCCAGCAGTACCGCAAGCCGGTCTCTATCGCTCTGTATCGGCGCACGGGTAAGCGCCTCTACCTCGGCCTGTGCCAAGACTCCTCGCTCCCGTAACTGCTCTCGTACCCTGTCCACCGAGGCAAAAGGGTCTACCGTAAGCTCTTGTCGGCGCACTGCATATCGTATCGGCACCCTCATAGCGCTGATGATGGTGTTAACGCGCCGACCCGATAGTCCCCGTGTCTCAATCGCCCATAGCTTCCAGTCCTCGACCAGCCCCGCTGTGAGCGCGTTCATCGGCAAGACGCGGAACCCTGGATACGTCTTGACATGAGTCTCTATGTCATGCCGGTTAGTCTTGAGGTATGCCTGCGACAGCGCCTCGCCATCTACCCTCGCCTTCTTACGAGCGTAAACGCCATCGGCGCGCCAGAAATCAAGCAGGTACTCGACAAAGCCCCTACCTGATAGCTTGCCGGAGTTGACGGCTATGGTCTCTACTATAGGGAGCGCTGTAGCTGGCGATAGTTGGCGCTTGAGGTAGTCGATGAGCATGGTAGCGCCAGCCTGAGCCGCCGCTTTGGTACGCGGCTCCCGATACTGGGCAAGCTCTACGGGTAAGTTGACAAAGCTCTTAGATACCCACTTGGCGCATACCTCTATAGGTAAGCCTGATACTGGATAGATGGTAATCTGATACCGCTTGGTATCGGGGCGCCGATAGATATGATATGGTCCCGCAATCCTAGACATGATGTCCTCCTAAACTCGACGATAACCCAACGGAGTGGACTATCGTCAATGATTGAGTATAGGCGGACTTGTAAACACTTGTACTACAACAACTTAAATCTGGAGGTGAAGGGAATTGAACCCTTGACCTCTTGAATGCCATTCAAACGCTCTAGCCAACTGAGCTACACCCCCAGAACTTCTTTTACTATAATAAGCCCGCAAAAAAGTGTCAAGCGGTTTTTATGTTCCAATGCCAAGTTCTTGAACTTTTTTTGCGCCAATCTCACGCAACAGATACTTCTGTATCTTGCCGCTCGAAGTGAGTGGATAGGCATCCACGAAGAAAACATAGCGGGGTATCTTGAAGCGGCTGATCTGGCCGCGACAAAAGTCCTTCACATCCTCCTCAGTCAGGGTAACGCCGTCGTGGAGGATGATGAATGCGCCAGGTTCCTCGCCATACTTCTTGCTGGTAATGCCAACCACCTGCGCGTCCTTAACACCGTCCATCGTATAGAGGAAGTCCTCGATCTCCTTAGGGTAGATGTTTTCGCCGCCGCGAATGATCATGTCCTTGATACGACCAGTTACGCGGAAGTTGCCATCCTCGCCTTTAATGCCGATGTCGCCGGAATGAAGCCAGCCCCTGGCATCAATACACTGGGCAGTTTCGTCTGGCATCTTGTAATAGCCTTTCATGGTGTTATAGCCCCGACAGCAGAACTCGCCGTGAACGCCAATCGGACATTCATCGCCGGTTTCCGGGTCGCGGATCGTTACTTCCACACCAGGCAGTTCACGGCCAACGGTTTCCACCTTCACATCAAGGGGATCGTCATAGCGGGTCTGAGTCATTACCGGCGACGATTCGGTTAATCCATAGCAGATCGTAATCTCGGTCATGTGCATCTCTTCCATAACTTGCTTCATGGTCTCGATGGGACAGGGCGAACCAGCCATGATGCCAGTGCGAAGGCTGCTGAGGTCAAACATCTTGAACATGGGGTGGTTGAGTTCCGCGATAAACATGGTTGGCACGCCATAGACTGCAGTGCAGCGCTCCTTCTGAATCGTGGCAAGCACCAGGAGCGGGTCGAACCATTCGATCAGGGCGGCAGTCGCGCCGTGGGTAAGCACAGCCATCATGCCCAGCACGAGGCCAAAGCAATGAAAGAGCGGTACAGGCAGACACACGATATCTTTTTCGGTGAAGCGTTGGTTATCGCCTATACCCAAGCCGTTGTTAAGGATGTTGCGATGCGTGAGCATCACGCCTTTGGGAAAGCCGGTAGTGCCAGACGTGTACTGCATATTGACCACGTCGTTGGTATCAGCGCTGGACTCAAGCGCCAACAGTTCAGCGTCATCAGTATGCTGTCCAAGCAGAAGAACCTCAGCCATGCTGTACATACCCCGATGTTTCTGCGGACCGATGTAGATAACGCTTTTGAGGAAGGGATACTTTTCGGAATTGAGGTAGCCCCGCGGGGCGGTTTTGAGTTCTGGCACCAGTTCGTAGACCATGGACACATAATCCGAGTCCCGCCAACCATCAATGACACAGAGACAGGTCAAGTCGGACTGCTTGATCAGGTAATCAAGCTCGTGGAGTTTGTAGCCGGTATTCACGGTAACAAAAATTATACCGGTACGAGCTGTGGCGAAGAGGAACGTGTTCCAGTCCGGGATGTTTGTTGCCCAGAGGCCCACATGGTCGCCCTTTTTCAGGCCAATAGCGAGTAAGCCCTTAGCAAGCTCGTCAACGCGGCGGTCAAAGTCGCCGTAGGTAAAGCGCAGGTTCCGGTCTGAGTACACGAGAAAGTCGTGATCTGGCTGGGTTTTCGCCCGCTCTCTCAGCATGGCACCCAGGGTGGTTTCAATATAAGCCATCGTTTTCTTCCTTAGTATAAGACGCTCAGGCTGGCGTGTAGATTACCGCGAGTATGCGGGCGCGGACGCTGCTCGCTGCCAGTACACGGTGAGGGACAACCGAATCGTAATAGATCGAATCTCCTGCGCTTAACACAAAGCTGTCTTTACCATAATCCACCTGAATGGTTCCTGTGAGTACATAGATGAATTCTTCACCCTCATGGGTACTTTTATCCTGCTCGGCGTTGCTTTCAACATCTACGATGAACGGTTCCATGTGGCGGCCACCCTTGCCAGCAGCCAGCGCCTTGAAGCTTAGTCCACGAGGCTCGTCAATGGCTGGCGACAGTGCTGACACGCTCGAAGGCAAAGGGATGCCTGTGATAAAGCGGACGCTTTCGCTGACCCTGCCAGAGCGGGTGATAAGCGGCCCAAGCTCGTTATGGTCATCAAGTAGGGTTCCCAGCCGCACTCCCAGTGCGCGGGAAATCTTTAATAGCGGTGCAAGGTCTGGGATCAAGCCTTCATCTTCAATGCGGCGTATCAGTTCCTCAGATACCCCGCTCCGTTCAGCCAGCGCCTTACGGTCAACCGAATAGGTTTTACGCAGTTCGGCGATTCTTTCACCGGGCGTGTGTGTTGCCATCTTCTTCTTCTCCTGAATGATTATTCTACAAAAAGCCAAATGATTTTCCAAGACCTGCAAGCAAGGTCTATGCAAAACGGTCGGAAAAGCGCATGGTTTTAGCCTATGGTTATAAGACAAGTTTCTCTGTTATGGAAAGACACTTTTCATCCTGACGCGAAGGTTGCTCGGTTTTTAAGTGTGCTTGCCCTTTCAGGGGTAAGCGCCAGCTTGTACAAGGGTATACAGGATAACTACCTTGCCGAAATCGTGCATATCAGTGCGTTTGAGAGGGGTATCGTGGAATTCTTCCGCGAACTCCCCGGCCTCTTTGTGGTACTCCTGCTGGCGCTGATGTATCGGCTCACCGAGAGCCGTATTTTTAAGCTTGGAACCGCGCTCATGCTGGCTGGACTGGCCGGGCTTCTGCTTTCAGGAAGCAGTAAGTTTATCGTGGTACTGTTTATGGTGCTTTACAGCCTCGGCGAACATATTATCATGCCGGTTAAGACCACGCTAACACTGGACCTGACGCGCAAGGACAAATCAGGCTCAGCCCTCGGCATCACCGGCGCGATAGGGCAGGTGGGAAGCATCACCGGCTATGTCGGAGTTATCGGCATATTCTTCCTGCTTTCGCAACTCGGGTTTGAGCGCGGAAACCCAGCGCGTTTCAAGATTGTGTTTGCTGTGTCCGTGTCGCTCATGCTGGCTGCAACGCTGGTCGTACTTGCTCTCCAAGACAGCAAAGTTATAAGGCAACGCCAGCGTTTCTACTTTGCCAGAAAGTTCTCTATCTACTATATGTTAGAAGTCTTTTACGGGGCGCGTAAACAGATATTCATCACCTTTGCCCCATATGTACTGATTTTACAGTATGGCGCGGACGCTTCGCTCATCTCGCTTCTGCTGGCAATCTGCGCAGGCTGTGGCATTGTGTGCAGTCCTCTGATCGGAAAGCTCATCGACCGGCTGGGCTTTAAGTTCATCATGGTAACAGACACGCTGGTTCTGGTTATCGTGTGCCTGCTCTACGGCTTTGCCCACCGCATTTTCCCAATGCACATCGCCTTTGTCGTGGTTTGTGCCAACTATGTGCTTGACTCGATTATATCCACCGCGAGCATGGCGACAAATGTGTATGTACAGTCGATTGCTTCCAGTCAGAAGGAGATCACAGCCACTTTGTCCACAGGTGTTTCAGTAAACCATGTGATCAGTATCCTCATTGCCCTGTTGGGCGGCGCGATTTGGAACGCGGTTGGCATTGAAACACTGTTCACCCTTTCCGCTATACTGGGGCTGATTAACAGCATCTATGCAGCCACTATTAAGGTAAAGCGCTAATGATTATACCGTTTAACACCAGAAGACATGGTGTCTGACACCATGAAACCCTTGTTGCCATTGAGGTAAAAATAACTTAGTATACAAGCTCATACCCGCACAGAGGGGGGAATTAACGTCTATGGGCTTAAATATGGTATATCTACCAATGAATACGTTAACTTGGAGAATCATCTATGCTATTCAGTAACAGTACCTGCGCGGACTTTGTCACGGCGCTGGGAACAAAGTCGCCGGTTCCGGGGGGCGGCGGCGCATCCGCGCTGATGGGCGCGGTGGGAGTAGCTCTGGGAAACATGGTCGCCAGTCTCACGATTGGCAAGAAGAAGTATGCGGCAGTCGAGACAGAGATGCTTGCGCTGAAAGAGACGGCGGAACGCTTGCAAGGCGAACTGCTGGACTTGATTCAGCGGGACGCTGAGGTGTTTGAACCACTAGCAGCAGCATATCGTCTGCCCAAAGACAGCGACGCTGAAAAGACGCATAAGGCTCAGGTGATGGAGGCGGCGCTGCGGGAAGCGTGCAGCGTGCCTCTGGAGATTATGCAAAAGTGCGCTGAAGCCATTGTTCTGTTGGAGACAGTGGCGGCAAAGGGCAATAGCCTTGCTGTCAGTGATGCAGGTATTGGCGCGGCCTTCTGCAAGGCAGCGCTTATCGGCGCCAGCCTCAATGTCTCCATTAATACTAAGGCAATGAGCGACCGGGCTTACGCGGACAGGCTTAATGTTATGGCAGACACGCTTTGCGCTGAATATGAAGAACGCGCCAAGTGGATTGTAAACGAAGTTAAAAAACGTTTGAGGGGAAACTAATATGGCAAGGCTATTAAAGGGAAAAGAGCTTGCCAATGTGATACTGAGAAGCATACAGCGCGATGTTACGGCGCTCAAGCTGCGGGGGATTACGCCTACACTCGGCATCATTCGCGTGGGAGAGCGCGCGGACGACATCTCATATAAAAAGAGTCTAACCAAACGTTGTGAAGCTGTGGGCACAGCGATACGCGAGTATTGCCTGCCAGTGGACGCAATACAGGAGGCTTTACTTGGCGTGATTCACGAGGTAAATGCCGACACCGGTATACACGGCGTCCTCCTCTTCCGCCCTCTGCCCCGGCACTTTGACGATGCCACAATACGGGCAGCGCTCTTGCCTGCAAAAGACATTGACTGCATCACCGATAGCTCACTTGCCAACGTGTTCACCAACACAGGGGTCGGTTTCCCACCCTGCACTGCCACTGCCTGTGTGGAACTACTTGATCACTACGGCATTGACATTGCTGGTAAGCGGGTTGTGGTACTTGGCCGCAGCCTCGTGATTGGACGACCAGTCGCTATGCTCCTTATGCACCGGAACGCCACTGTTACCATCTGCCATACCAAAACCATAGACCTGCCCTCAGTGGTGAAGGAGGCTGATATTGTTGTAGTTGCGGTCGGCAGGCCGGAGTCTATAGGATGCGAATATTTCCGCGAGGCTCAGGTCGTGATCGATGTGGGGATTCATGTAAAGGATGACGGCAAAGTCTGCGGCGACGTAAGGTTTGATGAAGTCACACCACTGGTTCAAGCCATCACGCCAATTCCGGACGGCGTCGGTGTGGTAACAAGCGCTGTATTGATACGCAATATGGTAAGTGCGGCACAACGGAACGAGAGGTTTTAAATAGTGATTTCAGTGTTTGAGTGCCAGACACACCTGCACGCTCGTGTGGCACTTTGCAGGCATAAAAAAAGTTCCAGACCGTAGCGTTTGTTCTGGGTTTATCGGCACAGGCAACTTCCACATGGAAGCCGCCATATAAACCCTCTACGATCTGAAACTATTCTATACCCACAACGCCAGACGTGCTTAAGCCAAGGATGGCCGCAACACGCCAGCGCGCTTTCCCGCTTTAGAAGTTGCACTCAAAGAGGAACTGAAGCGAATTCTTTAAACCTTTCTCAATTGTATGACGAGCAAAATATATCCGGTCCCTAACTATGAAATTGGCGTTAGGAGTAAAGGAGACCTTAAGCCCCGGACGCACAGAGAAGTCGAGCGGATAATCTTCTTGCACCTTTGTAGGAGCATCGTAAATCTTATAACCCACACCTAACCAGAAGAGGAAGTCAAGCCGGTCAGGAATAATCTTGTAGCTCGGATCCCACTCAAAGTCGATGAATGTATTCTTGAACGCTTCTCTCGTAGTATCTGGTTCAAACTTCACCTGCACAAACGGAGAACCTAAGCTCAGATTATCAACAACAGCCGGGAGAGCGACGATAAGCCGCGCACCCACGAATACT
This sequence comes from Treponema sp., assembly GCA_031267685.1. GTDB lineage: Bacteria > Spirochaetota > Spirochaetia > Treponematales > Breznakiellaceae > JAIRMT01. The sequence continues at coordinate 19,538 of JAIRYV010000015.1, read as the reverse complement.
TGGGGATCAACGTCATAGTTATAAGTGTCCTTATATCCAGAGCTAACACCAATGTCCTCAATCTTCGCCGCCGCCTTGATAGTAATGGGAGCGATGTCGTACTGGGCAAAAATGACCGTATCTGCGCCATTAAAGTATTCTTCCTTAACAGAATCCACACCCTTCAAACTTACTTCAGTACTGAATTTGAGGTTAGGAATTGTGCCATCAAGCTTGAGGCCAAATTTCGCGTTCTGGAAGAGATAGCCAGGCCCCCACATCACGCCACTAGATGGTGTAGCATTAGCGGCGGCTTTCTGAGCATCAGTAAACTTATCATAGAGATACGATGGTCCGTCAACACCCGCAACGGTATACCACTTCCGCGTGTTAGCTCCCGGCACAGGCAGGCTGAAGCCAACGCTGAGTCCCTTTACAGCAGCAGGGCTGACGTTAAACTGGAGACCAGGACCATCATCACCCCAGTTGCCACTGTACGGGTCAGTATCAAAGCTCCACTCATTTCCCAGACTGCCAGCGCGAATCCAGAGCTGCTTGTCAAGAAAGTAGAACTTGCCCCAAGCATCACCAAGACCCAGTGTACTGTCTACATCCGTTGCCGCGAATTTTTTTTCGCCCGTGATGCTGACACCAAAGGCATAGTTATCGCCTTCATAGCCAACGCCAATCTCGATCTTTGCCTGCTTATCGCCGTCAACTTCCTCGACCCAGCTAGCGCTAGTGGATGTACTCTCAGCCTCATCCGATGTTGTATCAATGTTGAACCGGTAGTGTATCGTGGGACTGATACTTAACCCGGTTTTTTCGCCTTCGCTATTGAGTATGTCAAAGGCGAAGAGACCACTGCTTGCCATAAGTATGGCAAGCGCACTTGAAACCGCAATGCGTTTTTTCATAAACCCTCCTATAATCGCCGGAAGGAGCAGTCAACGGCCGCATAATCCTTCCTGAGCTATAAAAAATGGAAAACCGAGTTATCCGTGCCGCGGATAGTTCAAGGCTCCAAATTTCCAAAGTGAATCTGTTTTTTCATCACGGTGCCGGCGCAACGAACAAACAATGTTCTAATCAACGATACTAACGATACAAGCTATTTTTTCTCCTGTCAAGTAAAAAAGTAACACTTTTTGAAGTGCTTCATAGGTTGAGTATCGGCACTAAGGGGCTGTAACGGCACTGCTTGAGCTGGAAAGTAAGCGAAAAGACATGACCGTGTTGCTGCAGCCGGAGCTGTGCCGCTCTTCCTGATGAGCCATATATATATAGAAGGATTCTATGTATACAGCATCTTTGGTTCCTTCACGGTCTTATGTGCCGCACAACAAGGAATAACCCGATGATGTTAATAACGTCTCTTGAAACCTCATTAACGTCGACGAAGAGGTTACGAGGTCCCCTGAAGACGTTAATAACGTCGACGAGGACGTTTTGAAGGTCCCTCGAAGACGTTACTAACGTCGACGAAGAGGTTAATAACGTCCCCTGAAGACGTTACTAACGTCGATGAGGACGTTTTGAAGGTCCCTCGAAGACGTTATTAACGTCGACGAAGAGGTTACGAGGCCCTCTGAAGACGTTATTAACGTCGACAGTGTTCATGGCAGCTGGCTCTTGGAGCCGGGCACTGTTGACAGCCTCATGCTGAATCTTACCCTTGACGCACATTTTTTCCTGCGTAAAAATAAGCAATGGAAATTAGCCATACACCAGTATTGTTGCGGGAAACCCTGCGTCTGCTTGCCCCGCGTGCGCCACAGGGCGCTGGGGAACTCATGGTGGATGCCACAGTCGGAGAGGGCGGACACAGTTTTGCATTTCTGTCGCAGTTCCCTGAGCTGCGCGTGATCGGTGTTGACGCAGACCCGGAGATTCAGGCTGTGGCTAAGGAACGGCTCAGGGAATTTGGCAGTCGGGTTTCGTTTTATACGGGCTGGTCTCAGGATTTCTTCGCGGAACTCCCTAAACAGGGGGGGCAGCCTGACACTATACTTATTGATCTGGGGATAAGTCTTTACCATTATGAAAAGAGCGGGCGGGGTTTTAGTTTTCTGCATGATGAAGCGCTTGATATGCGACTTGACCGTAACGGACGTTCAGCAGCGAAGCTCATTGCCGCGCTGTCTGAGCGGGAACTGGCGGATGTGCTGTATTACAACGCTGAGGAACGCTATTCACGGCGCATTGCTCGTGCTATTGTGGAGGCACGGGCGCGGGCAACTATCAGCAGTTCAGCGGCTCTGGCGGATATTGTGGCAAGAGCAGTTCCATCAAAAGCGAAGTATTCGCCGTCGGAACGCGGGCGACACCCAGCTACTAAAACCTTTCAGGCGCTGCGAATCGCGGTAAACGGGGACCTTGAACGGCTTCCCGTGCTGCTGGAAGCAGCGTTATGCGCCCTTGCTGTGGGCGGACGTATGGGAGTTATCAGCTTTCATTCGCTGGAAGACCGGATTGTGAAGAATTTCTTTAGGGGAAAAAGCAAAGATTGCATTTCTTCTCCTTCCACGCCGATAGATAGAGATAAGGGGCATAGGATTATGGAACTCCTCACCCGAAAAGGACTTGTGGCTGAAGCGGACGAAATAAAACAGAATCCGCCGTCAAGAAGCGCCAGGTTGCGGGTGATCGAGAAAATTTTTAATCAAACGTGAGGATACGAACCGTGAAGCGGCGAGTAATAATTCTGTATGCCATTGCCCTTTCTATTCCCCTTCTACTTGGCGTTGTCGCGTGGCAGTCATTCCGCTACGCGACTCTTGAGCGGGAGATAGCGCAACTTGAAGCCACTCAGGAAATCTGGGTTGAAGGCAACAAGTCGCTGATCGCGCTTATCACGTCGCTCTCCGGGCCTGAACGCATTGAGGACTATGCGGTTAGGGTGTTAGGCTTGAAGAAAATACAGCCAGAACAGGTTATGCAGGTACGAATTGAAGGGAGGTAGAGCAATGGCGGATTCCCCATTAATACTCATGGGTATCAATCAGTTGGCAAGCGCATTAAGTTTAGCTATGCCGGGCGTCGAGCTTATCTCATTTTATGGAAACGACGCAGCGGGCTTTTCGTCGGTAAGCATTGATTCAAGGAACGTGGAGGCTGGCGCGTTGTTTGTGGCGCTTCAGGGTACATACTCTGACGGTCATCGCTATGTGGCGTCTGCGTTTGCAAAGGGCGCGAGTGCAGCATTGGTGAATCGGGGCGCAGTGCCAGAGTTTGTGGATACAGCACGGCGCTTTCAGCGAGCGCTGTTTGTGGTTGATGACACCTTGCGTGGTTTGCAGGAAGCTGCCCGCGCTTATCTTGCACTGTTTCCATCGTTTATCAGGATAGGAATCACCGGCTCGTCCGGGAAAACAACGACTAAAGAGCTTGCAGGCGCCATGATCAGCGCGGAAAAGCCGGTAGTGATGAATGAGGGCAATCTCAATTCAGAGACCGGACTGCCGCTCTCGGTTTTCAAGGTACGGGCTTGGCATAAAGCCGGGATTTTTGAGATGGGGATGAACCGGCAGGGCGAAATTGCCGAGCTTGCGCATGTCTTACAGCCGCACATCGCCCTTATTACGAACATCGGGACAGCCCATATCGGTATGCTGGGATCACAGGCGCAGATCGCCCGTGAGAAAAAGGCTATCTTCGCGGAGTTCACTGGCAATGAAATTGCGTTGCTCCCTGCCGACGATGAGTATGCGGCGTTTCTAGCGGAAAATGTCAAGGGTAACGTGAGATTCTTTGACGAGGAGTGTTTCCCGGAGCTGGGTCAGATACGCGACTGCGGTCTTGAGGGAAGCGAGATTGAGTGGGACGGGCAAACAGTGCGTTTCAGCCTACCGGGGAGGCATAACGTGAAGAATGTGCTGGCTGCGGCAGCTATAGCGCAACAGATTTCGGTTTCAGCTGCTTCGATACGTCAAGGCATTGAGTCATTCAAGCCGCTTTTTGGCCGGAGCGAGGTTCTGCGCGGGCCAATAACCGTGATTCGGGACTGCTACAACGCCAACCCGGAGTCAATGGCTGCTGCCATACAGTTCTGCGACAGTCTTGAGTGGCAGGGCCGCCGCGTCTATGTGCTTGGTTCCATGCTGGAACTGGGCGATGATTCAGCCGGCGCTCACCAGCGGCTGGGAAGCATAGTCGCGGAATCACGCGCTGATGAAGTCTTTTTGTTTGGTAAAGAGACTGAGCTTACGGCAGAGGCGCTTTCCAGCGCAAACCGCAAGGTTTCTTTTGTTCATACCGATGATATAAATACTTTAACCGACGCGCTGGCGCAAACCGTGCGAGAGGGCGACGTGGTCTTGCTGAAAGGCTCACGGGGTTGCGCCCTGGAGCGGCTGATGTCCGTATTACAGCACAGGGATAGTGCAGTATGCAAACACAGCACAACAAAAGAGGAGTGCTTTAACCAATATGTTTCTTGAGTTTATTTATCCATTAAAAAAGCTATGGACTGCTTTAAATGTATTCCAATACCTCTCGTTTCGGGGTGCTTACGCAGCCTTAACAACGCTGCTCATCTGTTTCATCTTTGGTCCCCATATCATCGAATGGCTTCATCGCTTGAAAGTAGGTCAGGTTGTGCGAACAGACGGCCCTCAGACTCATCTCAAGAAGACTGGCACTCCGACTATGGGCGGTGCGATGATCATTGTGGCTGTAGTGCTGTCAATGCTCCTCTGGCAGGACTTTTCTAACGACCGCGTGTGGCTGATCCTCGTCGCTTTTGTTGCGCTTGGTGTCATTGGCTTCCTCGACGACTTCCTTAAAGTAACCATGCATAACACGGACGGCTTGCCGGCTTGGGGCAAGCTTCTGGGTCAATTCGTTATAGCCCTGTTTGTAGTTCTTTACCTCTATTTTACTGGTGACGAAGAAACAACGGTACTCTATATACCCTTCCTCAAGAAACCCGTGTTTGATCTCGGCGTTCTATGGATACCCTTTGGCATACTGCTCATCATGGGTGAGTCCAATGCAGTGAACTTCAGCGACGGGCTTGACGGCCTTGCTGTTGGTTTGCTGCTCATCGTATTCGCGGGTCTGGCGTTTCTGACCTACATTACTGGTCGTGCCGACTATTCGGAGTACCTCGGCGTTCCCTACATTGTGGGTGGCGGGGAGCTTATGGTGTTTTGTCTTGCGGTAGTGGGCGCGTGTATTGGCTTTTTGTGGTTCAACGCGCATCCAGCTGAGGTGTTCATGGGCGATGTAGGCTCCCTGCCAATGGGCGGTGTCATCGCTATAATCTCGCTTATTATAAAGAAGGAAATCCTCCTGCTGATCCTGGGCGGGGTCTTCGTGCTGGAAATCACGTCAGTGATCATACAGGTTGCCTCGTTCAAACTACGGAAGAAGCGGGTGTTTAAGATGACTCCGATTCATCACCATTTTGAGTTGATCGGCTGGGCGGAAACTAAAGTGGTTATACGCTTCTGGATACTTGGCGGCTTATTCGCTATAATTGCCCTTTCAACGCTAAAAATTCAGTAAGGGAGTTCTATGGTTACGGTTGAAAAAAAAGGACGCAAACTCTATCCAGACCACCTTCTCATTGTGAGCTTTTTTCTCCTTACTGGCATGGGACTGGTAACACTCTACTCATCTTCATATATGTATGCGCAGAATTTTCTGGAAGACGGCCTCTACCTGATAATCCGCCAACTTATGTTCCTCGCGCTGGGTCTGGTTTTGTTCCTGCTGGCTTCCCACGTTAGCCTTGATTGGATACGGAGCGGAAACCTACCCGCGTTTTTTGTGTTATTTTCGCTGGTGCTATGTGTCCTGCCCTTTGTGCCGGGCGTTGGGGTGGTGAAAAATGGTGCAGCGCGCTGGTTTCGCATTGGAGGGGAGACGTTTCAGCCGTCGGAGCTGGTGAAGCTAGTCTTACCCGTCTATCTTGCGTATATCTTTGACAAGAAACAGTCTCAGATCGATTCTTTGTCCAAGGCAATACTGCCGCCGTTTCTTGTGAGTCTGCTCTTTGTGGTACTGATCATTCTTCAGAATAACTTTTTCACTGCCACCTTTATCATGGCGAATGTGCTGGTTGTGTTTTTCCTTGCTGGCGTGAAGATTCGCTACTTTATAAGCGCCTTTGTCGTGATGCTCCCTATCGCCATATTACTGGTGCTGACTAAAGAGCATCGTTTTATTCGTATCTTCAGTTACCTTAACGATGGTTGGGACCCGCATGGTGCGGGTTATCAAGTACGCGCCTCGATTATGACCATAGCTTCAGGTGGGCTTTGGGGAAAGGGCATAGGTCAGGGGCTGCGGAAGCTGGCTTCGGTGCCAGAGGTGCAGGCGGACTTTATCTTTGCGTCGTTTTCTGAGGAAACCGGCTTTGTGGGCGTCATACTGTTCTATGCCATGTTCGCGTTCTTTGCGTGGCGTGGCTATCGCGTGGCGCTCAAGGCGCCGGATATGTACCGTCAGTTGCTGGGTTTCAGCATTGTTACCATGATCGTATCGCAGGCGCTCTGTAACATTGCGGTTGTTTCTGGTTCGATTCCAGCGACCGGCGTTCCGTTACCGCTCTTTTCCGCTGGCGGCTCATCATTGATCACCACGTTTATATCAGCGGGACTCTTGGTAAACATTTCCCGAACAGCGGAAAAGGACGAGTTCCTCAGTTCTGAGGAAGTTAAATTCGAGCGAAAACGGGAGTCGCAGAGTGCGCATAGCGTACACAATGCGTGGGATGCACAGGAAGAGGTACAGAATGCGCGTCTTTGATGAGGTTGCTTCCCGCGTCTCGATTGCCCCCCTGAGCGCGGAAAAGATACTCAAGTGGGTACTGATCGTGGCTGGAGCGGTTCTTGTCGGCGAGCTTGCCCTTGTGCTGCTCGTGAATCCCAGCCTTCCGTTATCAAAGATTGAGATAACGGGCATACCAGAGCTTGACTCACGTTTTGTGCTTGCCCGCGCTGGCATTAATAAGAATTCGTCATACCTGTCGGTGAACGCCCATACTGTGGAGCGACGCTTGAAAAGCCTGGCTATTGTGGAATCAGTGCGGGTGGTAAAACACTTTCCTGATTCTCTGAGTATCATCCTTGTAGGACGGAGGTTAGCGGCGTTGAGCCTTGCCTCAATTGGTAATGAGGTAACGCCGGTTTTTTTTGATCGGCAAGGTACGGTGTTTATGATTGGGAGCGAAGGGCTTGAGGAAGCGACCTTGTCCATGCCCATCCTGTCTGGGGTGTTGAATGAGACGCCGTATCTGGGTATGCAGCTTTCCGCGACGCTCAACGGGCTTTTTGCTGATCTTGAGACGGTTCGGACAGGGACGCCGGAACTTCTAACTGCTTTCTCAGAGATTGAGGTGAACTGGAAAGCCTTTGACGCTTATGACCTAATCCTTTATCCTGTACACAGTCAGATACGAGTCCGTTTGGGAGCGGGGCTGAATGCGGATACGCTCCGTTACGCGCTTCTGCTCCTTGATGTATGCCGCATAAAACGGTATGACATTAAAGAGCTTGATTTCAGGACCAGTACAGCGGCGTATACTATAGGTAAATAACGCTTAGGTGTTTTGTTGAGGAGGATTTCCAGTGGCTAATGATGGATTGGTTGTCGGTCTCGACATCGGCACAACGAAAGTCTGTGTCGTAATCGGTGAGCGCAATAACGATGGTCTTCTCGAAATCACCGGTGTGGGGCTTGCAGCCTCAACTGGCTTGCGGAAGGGTGTTGTTGTCAATATTGAAGCCACCATTCGTTCGATACTCGTTGCTGTTGAGGCAGCGGAGATGATGAGCGGCCAGGAAGTCCACGATTGCTGGATAGGCATAGGCGGCAATCATATCGACGGGATCAATTCCCGTGGCGTTGTGGCTGTAACCGAGAAAAAGCGAGAACGGGGAGAACGCGACCGTGATATAGAGCAGGAGGATATTGACCGTGTACTGGAAGCAGCGCGCGCTGTTGTAATCCCGATGGACCGGAATATCTTGCAGGTGATTCCCCAAAGCTACATTGTCGATGAACAGCGCGGAATCCGCGATCCAGTGGGTATGATTGGTGTGCGGCTTGAGGCTGAGGTGCACATCATCACCTGCTCTGTTACCAGCGCTCAGAACCTGATGAAGTGCGTGAATCGCGCTGACTTTCATGTTAATGACTTTATTCTCCAGTCTCTCGCGGCAAGCCGTGCCGTGTTAACCAATGAGGAGAAGGAGATGGGCGTAGCACTCATTGACATGGGCGGCGGGACCACTGATGTACTGGTCTTTGTTGACGGCACGCCGTACTCGAATATCACGGTTCCGGTTGGCGGGGGCATGATCACCAGCGATATTTCTAAGGTAACGAACATTTCGTTTGAGACAGCCGAACGTATCAAGATTGAGGAAGGCTGTTGCTGGGAAGGCTTGCTTGACGCTGATGATGAGATCGTAGTGCCTGGGGTTGGGGGCAGGCCGCCCCTGTCCATACCTAAGTCCCAGTTGCTGGCAATCATCCAATCCCGTGTGGAAGAAATTCTTCTGATGGTGCATGAGCGGTTGGATAAGCTGGCGCTCTCACGGCCTCTGGGTGGCGGCATAGTCCTGACTGGCGGTGGGTCTCAGCTTCAGGGCGTGGTGGAACTTGCCACCGAGATATTCAGACTGCCGGTACGGGTCGGAGTGCCTGTGGCGACAGGCGGGGTTGTTGACCAGTATCGCAACCCCACTTACGCCACTGCGGTCGGGCTGGTACTGGAAGGGGATGATCGGGAGCGCCGGATGTTGCCGGAACAACAGCGCGTTGTTGGCGATGGGCGGAATCGGCCTGAAAAAAAGCCTGGGCTATTGAGGAAATTTATAACCTGGCTTAAAACCGAATTTTTTTAAGCTACCGCAGAGCTGGCGTACTCTGCTGGGATCCTCAACTGGCAGGCCGCGGGGCGCTTCTCGCCTGGACACTTCCGTGTCAGGTTAGTCGGATTTTCCCGAAAGCCCCCATAATTCGGGGCAAAAGTGGATTAGTTTGGTTCAGAGCGAGATAAATCTGGAATTTTCAGACCTTTCCTTTTTTTTTCGGGGCTATGCTTATTTAGAGTGAGATTGTTGGAGTTCCGGGCGAGATGAATCTGGTTCGGAGGTTCCCTGAGAGAAATAGTGGGCGCTCTCGTTGACAAGTCCCCTTGTCTAAGGGATAGTATATGCGATGATGGAAGATAGAGCGATTTTATTATGTGCTGAAGAGTGCTTGTGCCATAGGGAAAACCATGTCGCTTATCGTAATACGTTCAATTAGGGCTAGGAGACGGCTCAAACCGGACGCGCCTTGTTCGGTACCGTTCGAGCCGGATGAAGGGAACCCGTTGTACGGTCCGCTGGCTTACAGGGAGTGCCGTGCATGAAGTTGTGGGAGTACGTTTAGGCTTTAGGCATGGGGATATAAGGCGCAAAAATTGTATGATTGTTTATCTTGGGGCTTGCATAATACAAGCGGCTGGCGCTATACTCAGTGTTATACTGTGAGACACACGGGAACTACGGTAATCTTGCCGATGCTTGTGGAGATACCGTAAGGCGGAGTATGGGTTGGAAGTACTGTAAAGCTCCTGGAGGGAGTTTTGCGAAACAAGCTACGCACTGGCGTGTATCGTCGAAGCAAGAATCCACCTCCTTTAGGTAAAGAGGCTTGTCAACTTCCAAATCCCTTGAACAAGTTTCTTTAAACTGGTAAAGTAGGTACGAAGTGTTTGAAATGGCAGGAGTTATTGAATGAGTATTTTAAGTGGAGTATTATTGGTCATTTTTATAATCGTGGCGATCTTACTTATCCTTCTGGTGCTGGTACAGGACGAAGAGGGAGATACGCTTGGCGGCGTCTTTGCGAGCGGCAGCTCGTCCGCGTTTGGGTCTCGTTCTGGGAATGTGCTAACCAGAGCGACCTCGATCCTAGGTGGCTTGTTTCTGGTGTTGAGCTTGGGGCTCGCGCTTATGAACCGGACGCCCGGCGCTTCGGGGGTTGAATCAGCGGCGCGAGAGTTTTCAACCGATGTGAACCGCGACTGGTGGAGAGAAGACGCTTCAACAAGTGTTGAGACGTCGGACGTGGAGACGATTGAGACACTGCCGGTATCGACTGTTCCACCTGTTACGGAACCTACAGAGAACGTGGAACAGGAAGCCCTAGAAGAACCGGGGGAATGAGCATGTTTTTGTATGATGTTTTTTCGCCTGAACTGGTGAAGGTTGGCCTTGAAGCCGAGAACAAAGATGAGGTTTTCGAGGAGATGGTAGACCAGTTCTGTCAGGCGGAGAAGAAGTCCGATCTTAGAGAGGAAATTTTGGCGGCGCTACAGACGCGGGAGATGAAGATGTCCACTGGTATCCAAAAGGGTATCGCTATCCCGCACGGCAGAACCAATGCGGTTGATCGGGTGTATGGGTCGCTTGGTATCTCCAGACGTGGGATTGATTACGATGCGCTTGACAAGAATCCTGTGCATCTACTGTTTATGATCCTTGCGCCGGAGAAGGACGCGGAAAAATACCTGCGTACCCTCAAGCGACTCGCACAGTTGATGGACAACCCCCAGTTCTATACAGACCTTATGGCTCAGAAAGACGCATCTGGCGCCTGCGGAGTTATCAAGAAATACGAAGATATTATTATCGCCACAGACTAAGGTGGTAACCATGGATGAAACTGATGTGCTACGACATTTGTTAGAAGTTGAGGCTGAGGCTGCGGCTCTGGTTGATAGCGCTCAGGCAGAGGCTGACAGGCGTCTCGCCGATGGGGAAAAGCTGAACCGTGAGCATTACGATCAGTGTTATGCTAAAGAAGTTGCAGAACTTGATGCGAATTATCAGAAACAGCTTGACGCGGTAAAAGCGGACTATCAGAAACAGCTTGACGCTTATCGGGCGGAGCTTGACGCCATGTCGGTGAATAACAGTCGTTTTATGGAACTGGCCGGACATTTGCTCCTCAAGGATTAGGGTATGATAAGCACTGGAGAGCGGGCATACAGTTATGCCAAAGCGTGCGGGATCATAGGAAAGTCCTTTGTCGGGAAACGTATCGCTACGCTTGGCGGCGTAAGTCGGCTTTCTGAGCTTGACCGACTGGTCTTTCCAGATGAAAGCAGGGATTTGCCTGAAAAAGAACTCTTACTCGATCTGGAAGCCAGAATCACAGCCCGTGCGGTAAAACAAATCCTCCAGATTGTTGACTCATTCTTAAAACCACCCACGCTCCTGAGCTATCTCATCAGGACGTATGAGTACACTGATCTCAAAACCGCGCTCAAGGCAATTGAGGTGGGCGATCAAAAGCCACCAGCCTTTACTGACATCGGCCACTTCCGCACCGTCCACTTTGAGGCATACCCTGATCTCGCCGCGATGGTGGAGGGAAGCGAATTTGGGTTTCTGCTTAAAAAGCGCAATATGCAAAATACTGGAGAAGCTAATGAGCATATAATGAGCATTATGCTTGACCGGCACTACTATGCCTCGCTCTGGAACGCGCTCCTTGCCCTGCCCCCAAAAGACCGTGTCTTCACTAAAAAGATACTGTTTGAGGAAATATCCCTGCGAAACGTGGTCTGGGCTTTACGTCTGCGCACCTACTATGGCATGACGCCTGAACAGACGCGGGAAAACCTCATATCACTGGGTAATAAGAAAAATCTTGTCGCAGACGCCGAAGCCTCATTGCGTATGGCCTTGGATAACCGTGCAGGCTGGAATGGCTATCCACGCGCTCATTTCCTTAACCCTGAAACGCCAAATGAACCCTGGACCGCTGACCCGCGTTACTTCCAGAATGCCGCGTCTAAGTATTTGTACCGCCTTGCCCGTCTTTCATTCAGGCGTCAGCCCTTCTCTCTGGATATGGTGTTCTGCTTCATCAAGTTGAAGCTGTTTGAGGAAGACCTGCTCACCAGCATGGCCGAAGGCTTGGTTCTGGGTATGTCGAGTCATGATGTATTAAGTATGTTGGAGGTACCTGCATGATCCGCCCCCGGAAGATGAAACAGATTGAGATGACCGTGCTTGAGCGAGATGTGGACAAGGCTATTGAATTTCTGGGCAATCGGGGAATTATACAATTCTCCGAAAAGGATACTTCTATAGAAAGATATTCTTCAGATGAAGATGATGTAAACGAGGCTCGTGTCAACGCTGAAAGAACCAGCGCACATACACGGGAAAATCTTGAAAAGCTAAAAACCGCCGCCGCCTACCTGGAGATAGAACTTCCTACAGAACCGGAAAAAACCGCCCGTCTCCCGGCTGAGGGTGAGGAGGAATTATGTGAGCAGATCGTGGATACAGTAAACGCGGTAAGCAAGGCCGAGCATGAGAAAAGTCTTGAACGGCAAAAGATCGAGGCTACCTTAACTGAATCCAGAGCATTTGCTAACCTTAACGCGCCTTTTAAGGAACTGGATCAGCTTTCTTACCTGACTCTGCGTGTTGGGCGGCTTGATCCCCAGAGTCGGGAGGAAATGCTGGAAACGCTCACCGACCGCGTTGTGATCGTGCCTCTTGACGATGAGCGGGTTCTGGCTGCGGCATCACGGCGGGGCCGTTTTGCCCTTGACTCAGAACTAAAGAAGCGCTCGTTCACACCCATCGCCATTCCCGAAGGTTATAAGGGAATACCCGAAGAACTGCTTACCAGCCTTGAAAACCGTATGAAACAGACGGAGCGCGAGCTTCAGGGCATCGCTGAGCAGAAGGTGCGTCTGCATAACGAGTATGAAAAGCCTCTGAAAGCGCTGACTTCCTCCTACCTCATGGCAACGCAGGTTGAAAAGCTGAAGGCGCGGCTTGTCAGTACCAAAAGTGTGTATATGCTGTCTGGCTGGGTTCCCGCCGATGCGATCATCGACCTCGTGGATGGGCTTTCCAAGCTAACCGATGGGCGAGTAGCGGTTCGCACCTTTGTGCCCGATGAAGTGAAATCGATAAAGGACGGCACAGAAAAAGTGCCAGTGTCGCTCAAGCACGGGCGTTTTATTGAAGGCTTTGAGCCATTGGTCTTCTCTTATGGAGCGCCGTTGTATGGTACTATTGACCCGACACCTTTTGTGGCGGTTTTCTTCACTCTCTTCTTCGGTATCATGTTCGGCGACGTGGGCCAGGGCTTTGTGCTTTTTCTGCTTGGCCTTCTCATCGCCAAAAAAAAGCTGAAGATACAGTTGCTATCAATGAACTACGCTCGTCCGCTCATCTTTGTTGGCATAGCGTCAATGATTATGGGCATCCTCTATGGGTCGGTTTTTGCCAATGAGACTCTGCTTGAAAAGCCGATAGAGGCAATCACCGGCGCAATCACTGGCAATCCGGTGAGCCACATCATTCACATTATGCCAGACCGGAACAATCTTGACAAACTCTTTGCCTTCTTTGGTTTTTCCATTGGCATTGGTGTAATCTTGAACTCAATGGGCTTGATTATCAATATCATGAATCAATGTATATTAAAGAATTATGAAAAAGCCCTCTTCGCCAAGACAGGTCTTGCTGGTCTCTTGTTTTTCTGGTACGCCATTTCCGTCGCCATACGCATAATACTCGGCGGGCAGTTTGTAACGCTTGACCTCCTCGGCCTGGCCATACCAGTATTCTGCATCTTCTTTGGGCCTGTGATCTGGAACCTCATCAGTGGCAAGCGTCCGATTGTAAAGGAAGGACTCTTCGCCTTCATCATTGAGGGTGTTGTAGAAATTCTAGAAACTGTGTCGAGTTACATCTCCAGCACTGTGAGTTTCCTGCGCGTGGGCGCATTTGCCCTGTCGCATACGGTCTTGTCGTTTATCATTTTCAGTATTGCCGAGCTGGTAGCGGAAGGCTCGGCGTTTGGGACACTGTTTTCTCTAGTCATTGTCATTTTTGGCAATCTGATTATCATTTTACTTGAGGGAATGATCGTTGCCATTCAAGTGGTACGTCTTCAATATTATGAATTTTTTAGTAAGTTTTTCACGGAGACTGGGGTGGCCTTCACGCCATTCAGGTTCCGCAAGGAGGTGTGAGATGAAACGCGCAGTAGCGTTTGGTGTGTGTATGCTGGCGGCAGTGGGCGGAATGTTCGCTCAAGAAGTCAGTGCGGCAGAGGCGCTGTCCGGCAGTGGGTTAAAGTACATTGCGGCGGCAATCGCGGTCGGAGTTTCCTGTATCGCGGGTGGTATCGCGGTAGGTCAGATCGGCGCGGCGGCAATGGGAGCTATGAGCGAAAATGCTGAACTTTCAGGAAAAGCCCTGCCTTTTGTCGGTCTGGCCGAAGGTATCTGTCTGTGGGGCTTCCTGGTAGCCCTGCTCATTATGATTCTGTAGGAAGCGGTGGATTACTTCTTTATTGGAGATGCGGAACTGGTAACAGCATTTCGTTTTGTCGGGGTTGACGGAACAGCGGTAAATAACGCTGACACCGCCAAAGCCGCGTTTCTTAAAATCACCCAAGGGTTTGACGTGGTCGCTGGAACCGTCCTCCCGAGTGTTGAGTCCTGCCGGATACTCATTCTCACCGAAGAGGTTGCCGACTGGTTGGATGAGACGCTTACAAAGTGGCAATTATCGGATCGTTATCCCCTGATAGTGGAAATTCCCGGCATGATGGGAAGACTTCCCAACCGTAAAACACTGGTCGATTCTATTCGGGAAGCTATTGGTATTCATGTATAAACAGGACTAAACGCAAGAGCTTTTAACGCAACGGCGTTTAGCCAGAAAGGCATTATTATGGAAGAACTACAATCTACTGATATGTTGGATCGGGAAATCCTTGAGGATGCGCGGAAAAAAGCGTATCGTATTCTCAAGTCCTCCGAGGAAGGCGTGAAATCTGCGGCGGAGTTGTGGAAAAAGAAAACCACAGCAGCAATCGCCGAAAACAGGGAACGCTACGTAAGCCGCTTTGTTACCATGAAAGACGAGATTGTGGCTCGCTTGCTTCTCGACAAACGGCGTATTCGTTCTGAAAAAATCGAGTCTTTGTTAAAAACAGCAATGAATAGTTATCTGCAAAGTCTGTCACGGAAAACCCTGCTTTCCCTGCTTGAAAAAGAACTGCGTCTGCGACTGACCGAACTGCGGGAAACTAATGAGTTTCCTACAACCAGCGTTACCGTGCGAATCAACAACCTGAGCAGCGCTGAATCAGAAGCTATCCTTAAAAAGTATCTGACGCCGGGAACATGGACACTCGAAACCACCAATATAGCCTTGCTTGTTGAGGATAAATTCCCCCGTCTCACACTTGACGCGCTATCAGTACGCATTAACGCCTCGATCGATAGCGCTGGTTATGATTTACTTGAAGACAAGCGTGCGGAACTACTCGCAGCCCTTTTGGGAGACGCGGCGCTTGAGGGAGGCTTGGCATGATTGCAGGAAAAGTTAAGCGTATTTCAGGCCCCATTATCCGTGCCGTCGGTTTAAGCGGTGCAGGGCTTTTCGACGTGGTTGAGGTTGGTGAAAAACGTATCATCGGCGAAGTGGTACGCCTTGAAGGTAACGAGGCCGTGATTCAGGTTTATGAGGACGACACGGGTCTGAAAATCGGCGCATCTGCCTCATCAACAGGACGCCCACTTTCAGCGCGCCTTGGACCAGGCATCATCGGGACAATCTATGACGGCATACAGCGCCCACTTGAAGCCCTCTTCAAGCAGAGCGGCGCGTTCATGGACCCAGGCGTGCGGGGCGAACCGCTCGACTCACAGCGACTCTGGCACTTTGTCCCTGACCCCAATATCGCCCAAAACCTGGCTGCCGGGGAAAAAGTGTCAGTCAAACCCGGACTAGTACTCGGCTCGGTCAAAGAAACCGAGAGCATCACCTGTAAGATCATGGTCCCGCCCAGCGCCAAAGGCGGCTTTTTAAGCGAAGTCCTGCCCCCAGGTAAGTACACCATCGAAGCCATTGTAGCCCGCACTGATAAAGGCGAAGAAATCCCCCTCGCCCAATGGTGGCCAGTGCGCATCCCGCGTCCCAACGCAGAGCGCCTTTCGCCAGACCAGCCACTTATAACCGGCGAGCGTGTAATCGACGTGTTCTTCCCTCTGTCAAAAGGCGGAACCGCCGCCATCCCCGGAGGCTTTGGTACAGGCAAAACCATGACCCAACACGCTATCGCCAAGTGGTGCGACGCTGACGTTATCATCTACATCGGTTGTGGAGAACGCGGCAATGAAATGACCGACGTGCTAACCGAATTCCCGTACCTGTCAGACCCGCGCACTGGCCGTTCCCTCATGGAACGCACAATTCTCATAGCAAACACCTCGAATATGCCCGTGGCAGCCCGCGAAGTTTCGATATACACCGGCGTTACCCTCGCCGAG
Organism: Treponema sp.; assembly: GCA_031267685.1. Taxonomy (GTDB): domain Bacteria; phylum Spirochaetota; class Spirochaetia; order Treponematales; family Breznakiellaceae; genus JAIRMT01. Next base: position 3,241 of record JAIRYV010000015.1, on the reverse strand, counting down.
TTCTACCGCGACATGGGCTATCATGTGGCTATCATGGCTGACTCCACAAGCCGCTGGGCAGAAGCCCTGCGCGAGCTGTCAGGGCGCATGGAAGAGATGCCTGCCGAAGAAGGCTTCCCCGCCTATTTGCCCACGCGCCTCGCCGAATTTTATGAACGCGCCGGTCGCGTCAAAACCCTTTCCGGCTTTGAAGGCTCCGTCTCCATCATCGGCGCGGTGTCCCCGCCCGGCGGCGACTTCTCCGAGCCAGTAACTCAGCATACCAAACGCTTCATCCGTTGCTTTTGGGCACTAGACCGCGACCTCGCCAACGCCCGCCATTATCCAGCCATAAGCTGGCTCGACAGCTATTCCGAGTACGCCGATGAGGTCAAACCCTGGTGGGAGAAGGTGAATCCTGCATGGGCAAAATCCCGTCAAGACGCCCTGGACCTCCTCAAGCGCGACCAGCGCCTCGCGGAAATCGTCCGTCTTATCGGCCCTGATGCCCTGCCCGACGATCAACGCCTCATCCTCCTCACCGCCGACATCATTAAAAACGGTTTTTTACAGCAGAATTCGTTTGATGAAGTTGATATGTTCTGCGTGCCTCTTAAACAAGTGCGCCTTCTTGAACTCATCATGGAGTTTCAAGAACGCGCCCAGACCTGTATCAAACTTGGCGCACCGCTCATCAAAATCACGTCGCTTCCCATCAGAGAACGCCTCGCCCGCCTCAAGAGCGAAGTGAAGAACAATGCCCTGGACGGCCTAAGCGACTTTGAAAGCGAAATGCGCGGCGCTCTTGAGGAACTGGAGCGCAGTTACCGTTCCAAAGAAGTAATCAGTTAGGGCATCTCTTAAAACATTCGTATATAGATCGCGCTGTCAGGAATGACAACACGATCTATATACGAATGTTTTTATGTGCAATAGCACTTGACACTTTTCGCATAAGTTGCTATAGTCTCTTTAATAGCCCAGATGGTGAAATTGGCAGACACGCTAGTTTCAGGTACTAGTGCCGCGAGGCTTGGGGGTTCAAGTCCCCCTCTGGGCATTCCCCTTTATAGTTATATAGACTTGTCCTATGAATGAAATATACCTGAGCGAAGCCGATATGCTGATTCGCCTTTGTCTTGGCTTCCTAGCTGGCACAATCATCGGCCTTGAGCGCTCAAGTCGTCATCAAGTCGCGGGCTTGCGTACCCATATCCTCATTGCCGTGGGATCAACCCTCCTTATGCTCCTCTCCATCTGGCTTCCACAAGAATTCAGCTCTCTCAAGAACGGTGACCCAGGCCGCATCGCCGCACAGGTAGTTTCCGGCATCGGCTTTCTCGGCGCCGGTGCAATGATCCGGCTGGGCAACAACATCAAAGGACTCACCACCGCCACCTCACTCTGGATAAGCGCCGCCTTTGGACTAGCCATTGGCGCGGGTATGTTCCTCGCCGTCGGTATCGCGCTCACTCTGACTATGTTCAGCCTCATTGTTCTGGCGCGCTTTGAACAACGCTTCTTCCCTTCAGAACGAAACAAGGTGCTGGAAATAACCTACAACGACAATCCTGACCAGGAAAAAATCCTAGAACTCCTGCGTTCCTTCAATATCCGCGTCCTGTCCATTGATATGGAGCAAGTTAAGAGCAAAGCCATCAAACTACGGCTCTTAATCGCCATCCCTGACAGCGCTGACAGCCGCCAAGTCATCAAAACCCTCAAAACAACCGGCAAAGTAGCGCGTATCGAGATAAAGGAAAAGTATTGACTGGCCACTTGCTTAAAAACGCATAACCGAGAAAGCACGCCGGTTCCATCAGGCAATGAAACTGCCGCACTTCCCCACTGTTTGCTCTTACTCAATCCACCCCTTGAGCTTCTCATGCGCTGTTTTCAGCTTGTCGATAATATTAATCCCTTGTGGACACTTCTTTTCACAAGCGCCGCAGGCCACGCACTTGGAAGCATCGCGTCCAGCCCGCGTCGTAAACATATAACTACGGCGTGGCTGGTCAAAATTGCCAAACATCATGCCATCGTTATAGCGAGCAAACACGCCCGGAATCTCAACACCTTGTGCACAGGGCATACAGTATTGACAACCCGTGCAGGGAATGGCTTTGAGCGACTCATACTTGGTTTTTACGCGAGAAAGCAACTCGCTTTCCCCATCCGTCAGACAGCCCGGAACGGATTCGGGTTTGGAAAAGATTTCAATGTCTTCGGCAAGCTGCGCCAGAGTGGTAGTTCCGCTGAGAATGACGCTTACCTCTGGATAGTTGAGGAGATGCCGGAACGCCCACTCAACCGCACTACGCTGGGGCGCACCAGTTTCCCGCTCATACTCTTCATAGAGCGCCTTGATCGGTGCAGGTGGCGTGGCAAGCAGGCCGCCCCGTAAAGGTTCCATGATGACCAGCGCCACGCCTTTTTCACCCGCCAAACGAATGCCCTGAACAGTGGTTTCTCGTTCAACGTCAATGAAGTTCTGCTGTATCTGACACATGTCCCATGAGTAGTAGGACAGCACATCCTTAAAGCAATCAAAGTCGCCATGATAGGAAAAGCCGATGCCCCTGATAAGCCCCTCAGCGCGAAATTGCTCATAAGCCTCAATGATCTTTTCTTGTTTAGTGTCTCCCCAGCTTGACTTACCAATAGCGTGAATGAGGTACACGTCAAGATAACTCGTGCGCAGCTTCGCCAAGGTGTTCTCAAGATTACGGCGGGCATTGTCCTTGATGGTCTTGCCGCCACCGCTTGAAAGGTCACTCATCACGCCAAAAGGCTGCTTGGTAACGATCTTCACCTTGTCACGGCACTGGAACGTTTCAAGCGCCTCGCCCAGAACCGCCTCACTCGCCTTTGCGTGGTAGCCATAAGCCGTGTCAAAGTAGTTTACCCCATGGTCCACAGCGTAACGGATCAGCTCGAAAGCCTTGTCCTTGTCCACCTCAGCGCGACCATTCACCTCATCCACTATCTGCGGCAGACGCATACAACCCATGCCCAGCGCGGATACCTTAAACCCCAGATTCTTACCATAAATTCGGTACTGCATTTTCTACTCCTAATAATTTAAACTTGGGAAGAATGACTATCGATAGCGTTCTCTTCCTCTTTTGACCAATCATAGAATCTTTAATGACCAAGAGTCCTCTCTTAATGACCAAGAGTCCTCTCTTAATGACCAAGAGTCCTCTCTTAATGACCAAGAGTCCTCTCTTAATGACCAAGAGTCCTCTCTTAATGACCAAGA
>JAIRYV010000079.1 GCA_031267685.1 Treponema sp. | reverse complement strand
GCTCTAAGGGCAGAGTGATTGCGCTCTAAGGGCAGAGTGATTGCGCTCTAAGGGCAGAGTGATTGCGCTCTAAGGGCAGAGTGATTGCGCTCTAAGGGCAGAGTGATTGCGCTCTGAGGGCAGAGTGATTGCGCTCTGAGGGCAGAGTGTTTGCGCTCTGAGGGCAGAGTGTTTGCGCTCTGAGGGCAGAGTGTTTGCGCTTAGGTAGTGCTTGGTGTCAGACACTCCGTAGAAAGCGTCTGACACCAAGCATATATCCGCAAGTACGGCATCAGGTACTGGTGGGCTAGGACGACTTTACCGTTATCGGCTTCGCGTATGTATCTTCCCGCACTTCTTGCGTGTATACGCCTTTCCTACCCGTCGTTTGGGTTGCAAGCCGCACGGACCACTGCCCAGGCGACAAGGATAGCGGCGCGACAAACTGTACCAGTCCTGCCCTGTTCGGCTTGCACTTATTCGCCGGTATGTGAATAGTCTGCGTCTCGTCCGCGGACGTGAAAAATATCCCGATTTCGTTGGCCTTGTCTCCCATCACCGCGATATTCAAGCCGTGGATTTCCACCATTTCTCCAATGATCACCATATCTATTGTTTCGGAGAGCGCGTCCATGATGCTCTGAATCACCGGCGCGTTAGACGCTATGTTCTTTCGTATGAATACGGGAGTATTGACAACCTCATCCCGTAGACGCTTATTAGGCGTCAAGTTCAAACGGATTTCTACCTCCCCTGATTGAGCGTGATGGCCAAGACGCTCAATAGGCACGGTACCAGACAAGGCTATGGACATGCGAAACCAGTCCATATCCACGCCGTAGCCCCCGAGCGCGACATCTGCGGCTTTACGCATGAGTCGGTCAAAGAATGTCAACCCGTTGTCGATGTCTTTTGGGTCTACGCCGTCTTCTTCTAGCAAACGGGCAAGCGCGCTTCTGTTTACATATCCGACAGTCTCGTGGGAGAGGGTGAGATGACCCTCTGGGATTGTGGATAATTTTGATTCGTAAGCGGATGCGCGTAAAATGTTGATACTGCTTAATTCTTCCATAAATACTCCTTAATGTGTGGACGTAATGCTTTTGTGGTGTCAGACACCGCTATAAATATACTTCTATATGGGAAGATTGTTTAGGGTGGCGTGGCTTTTTTTCTTTGAAACACCACCAGGAACACTATGTTTGGTGTCAAACACCGCCGTGTTGTGGGTGTCTGACACCATCCGTCGGGCGACAGACGCCGCCGTGTTGTGGGTGTCTGACACCATCCGTCGGGCGACAGACGCCGCCGTGTTGTGGGTGTCTCACCGTCGTGTTGTGGGTGTCTGACACCATCCGTCGGGCGACAGACGCCGCCGTGTTGTGGGTGTCTGACACCGTCGTGTTGTGGGCGACAGACACCATCGTGTTGTGGGCGATAGACGCCGCTGTGTTGTGGGTGTCTGACACCATCCGTCGGGCGACAGATGCCGCCGTGTTATGAGTGTCTGACACCCGTCCGTTATTGGCGACAGACGCCGCCGTGTTGTGGGTGTCTCACCGTCGTGTTGTGGGCGACAGATGCCGCCGTGTTGTGGGTGTCTGACACCATCCGTCGGGCGACAGACACCACTGTGTTGTGGGTGTCTGACACCGTCTGTCGGGCGACAGACACACCACCGTGTTGTGGGCGATAGACGCCGCCGTGTTGACCGGTTTGGTGAGGAAGCGCGGCGAATTCTACAGCCGGGAGGCGGCACACCAAAAGGAGGCGAAGTATATCCAGTCTGTTATACGCGATGTCTTTTTCCCCAATATCTATAAAGAACTAAAATACCATAAGGAACTATTGCCTTTACAAGTTTTCGATACCTCGAAGTCGCAAACCCTTGATCACATGCTTTTATATTATCAAGTAGCACCGTCTTATACAAACCATAATCAGAACGTTTCATCATAATAGTATTTAACAGGTTCATATTTGCGGCTGATTCTTTCCTGTTTATTTTTCGCCTTTTAGGATGACGGCAAATGGACTCTGGATTAGCACGATAATGGTATAGAATCGAATATTCATAACCGATTCTCTCAGCATTTAGAAACAACTGTGCGTCAATTACTACGTCTTCTCTCATTTGGAATACAGGAAATACTATATTATTAAATAGCTTTCTTGAAAATATTTTATTCCACAATCCCCGCGCAAGCTTAAAAGTAAAATAAGCACATATAATGTGCTGTTTATCCATACCTTTCACATTGAAGGGTGTGTTTACTATGCCTGATCCATCTTTATTGAACGTAATAAAATCGCAATAGACAATATCAAAATTTCCTAAAACGGCTTTTCTATACAACCGTTCTGTCATCTCAGATTCAATCCAGTCATCGCTGTCAACGAATTGAATATATTCCCCACACGAGGCATCCAATCCAGTTTTCCGCGCCAATGATGAACCTTCATTTTTTGTTTTGTGTATAACTTTTATTCGACTGTCTTTTTGAGCGTATTCATCACATATTTGTGGGCAGTTGTCAGGCGAACAATCGTCAACTAAAATACATTCAAAGTCAACAAATGTTTGATACAATATGCTGTCTAAACATTTTTCCACGTATTTTTCAACATTATACACCGGAACTATTATTGAAACTTTTGGCTTCGTCATTTATAACACCCCCGAAAGATTTTTGGAACTACTGACTCATCAGGTACACAGGCCGGGTCATCGGCGTTCTGGAGTGAGTAAATTTGACATATTTGGAGGGAACTTAAATGAACCTGCGGTTTATCTTCATAAGAAACTGGGGAATTAAGCGCTGGATACTTGACATGCCGTCTTTTTAAGAGAGTATAATCACAAGTCGGGAGTCGGGAGTCGGGAGTCGGGAGCCGGGAGCCGGGAGCCGGGAGCCGGGAGCCGGGAGCCGGGAGCCGGGAGCCGGGAGCCGGGAGCCGGGAGCCGGGAGCCGGGAGCCGGGAGCCGGGAGAAGCTAAACGGTAAGCAGCCAGATGGCTTTTTGGACATCTGACGTTTCCTAAAGTCCATAATAAAACTATATTATGCCATAAGAAAAATGTCAAGTGGTTCTGGAAGATTTTTTTTGAATTCCGAGATGGTATACTACAGACAAAACTGACGTTGAGTGTGGCGGATGAGGAAAGAGATGCCAAGGCTGGGCATACTGGATCGCTGGAGGAAGCGTCCGTCACAACGATAATATGCCCCATGAAGAATACGCAGAATGGTAACAAGAGTGTTTGACTGACATGTACCGGCTAATCAGTCCAGACGGAGATGGCAAGGAGCGTGGCAGGATGTGAGAATGATATTCCAATACCGGATATATCGGGCGGTAGCGGAGAAAGAAACGGAAACCTCTTATTGACGGAAAGATAAAGATAGCTTAGTATACTATCTCGTACCCGCGCAGAGTGGGGAATCAAGACTGTGGATATGATAGCGCTGGCTCTTGGTCATGAGAGTGAAACTATCGTGAAAGCAGAAACCTGAGCAAGCTGAATAATCAGCCCAAGGTACAAGCCTCTGGCTTTAGGCAGGGAGTTACTGACCAAACAGGAGTGTGTTATATGGAGTGGCGAGCGAGCCATATACTGGTAAAAAGCAGAACACAAGCAGATGAGCTTTTGAAACGGATTAAACAGGGCGCTCAGTTTGAGTCGCTGGCGAGGGAGTTTTCCACTTGTCCATCGAAGTCTTCTGGCGGAGACCTCGGATGGTTTGGGGTAGGGAAGATGGTTGCGCCTTTTGAGGCGGCGGTGAAACGGCTTTCCCCGGGTTCAGTGGGAGATGTGGTTCAGACCCAGTTTGGGTATCACATCATCAAATGTACCGGACGGAAGGATTAAGCATCCGCGCAAGGATACGGTCAAAACTGTCGGCAAAGGCTTTGAGTTCTCGGTTTCCATACTGGGCAACCCGGTCTTTGCCAAGGCCGTTTTCCGCAAGTCCTACCATAAAGTCGCGCAGGGACAGTCGTTCTCGAATGTTTTCCGGCGTGTACTCCAGTCCGCGATCATTCATAACTATAACCGAGGCTTCCACAAGGCGCTGTGCGAGTGGTATGTCGCGTGTGATCACAAGGTCGCCAGCGCGGGCAAGCGCGACGATGCGGTCATCAGCCGCACCCTCACCGGACGGGCAAAGTTCCATCAGCGCGGTCGGGCCGCTTATGCCCGGAATCGGACGGTTCGCTACGAAAATCGCCTGAATACCAGTTCGTGCTGAGGCGCGTAACACTGCAGACCGCGTAAGACGGGGACAGGAATCCGCGTCAACAAAGATTCTCATCTTGTTGCCTTTTCAGGCTGAAAGGTTAGGCGTGGCGCTGTAGAGGGTGTAGGTTCCAGTGATGGCAAGCGGCGCTTCCACGTCCGCTGGAATGAAAGCGGATTCGCCTTGACCAAGCGTAAGGCCGTCAATCTCGGCCGTGCCTTCGGTAATAATGATAATTGTCGGACCGCATATAGGCAGTTCACGACATTCACCATTGCCGTTTAACACGGACAGGGCGAATTCACGACCCGGCGTCTGGTAAGTATTCCCTTGAGGCGTGATGATTTGCGGCTTAAACGCGGAGAAACGCAGGACGCGGAGAAGCTCATCAATGGCAACGTGCTTGGAAGTGAGGCCCCCGCGCAGTACATTATCCGAGTTGGCCATGAGTTCTATGCCTAGGCCTTCTATGTAAGCGTGTAGCACACCGGCAGGAAGATAGACTGCCTCGCCTGGCTTGAGTTCAATTACATTGAGATAGAGCGGCGCGATTATCGCTGGATCGCACGGGTAGAGCCGCGCAAAAGAGGCAATTAACTCATAGGCTTTGGTCTGCGTCGCGTGCCTATACCCGGCGAATTCGCTCAGGGCGCTTCGAGCATTTATCGAAAGACCAAAGAGCGCCTTGAGAAAGCCGCTCAAGGCTGTACCTTCGTTGGGGTCCTGCAAGGGTTCATGCAGGGTTTCAAGCGCACTAACAAGCGACAGGGATGCTTCGGCGGCAAACGCCATCAGTCCTGCATCAATGTCTGCGGGCTTTTTAAAGCCGCACATTGCCGTGAATGACGTGAGGGCGCAGAGAATCTCCGGCTTATGGTTCGCGTCTTTGTAGTTACGGTTGGGCGCTTTAAGTGGTATGCCCATCGCGTTCTCGCGCTTAAAACCAGCCTGTGCCTGTGCCTGCGTTGGGTGTGCCTGTATCGAAAGCGGCTTGCCAGCGGCAAGCACCTTGAAGAGAAATGGCAGGGTTCCAAACGCTTTTTCAGTATCCTCACTCAGATAGCGGCGGGGATTCTGGTTTATCAGCGTGGAGAGCGGGATACATGCGCCTTCATACTCAAGCACCGAAGGCCCTTCCGCGTGAACCCCCATCCATAACTCAGCCCATGGTTGCTTTTCAGGGTTATCCTTACCCAGCAAGCGTGGAATCCAGTCAGGCGAACCCCAATCGTAGTGCTTCACCTGGTTTTCCAGCCTATATAAGCGTGTCATGCCTTGTACTCCAAAACCTTATCAATGCGGGCGATCAGATCAAGGAGAATCTGTTCAGCCTCCTGTGTTTCATGCATCTGCGCTTCTTCTTTGACTGTTTCGCGGTTATACATCCGCTGAATCTCATCACAGAGCAAAAAACCCGTGAGAACTGCGGTTTTAAGCGGATCATGAAGCCCGTAAGACTTTTGAATATGCTCAATAGCCATACGATAGTTGGCTAAAAGGCCCTTAAGATATACTGAGTCCTCTTCCGCTGAAATAAACAAAGAAGTACCCAATATATCAATGTACAAATCACTCTTTTTTGAGCTTGAGAGAACTTTTTTCTTCATGGAAACCGCTCGAAACCAACCACAGTCCCGCGTTACTGCGGCTGTACCTCACCCTCTGAGGGCTGCTGTTCCTGAACCGGAGTGTCCATACCTCCAGCCCCGGTAGTTTCAGAATTTTTAGGAACATAGACTGGAGCCAGAATCTCTTCCACAGCTGCTAATATCTCAACCGACGGAGGCTCCTCATCTTCCTCCTCTTGAGACGCGCTTGCTGATGGCACGAGGCTCTTGTCAATGACATCATCAAACCGGTTAAACCGGTTAAGCGCGGAAAGTATCCCCTCTTGAATGTGATCCTGCTCTTCCCTCAAGCTTTGAATCAAAGCTTCAAGCTCATCAACCCGCTTCTGGTATGAGTCAAGCTGATCTTTAAGCTGATCGTTTTCATTGGTGAGGCGCTTTATAAAATCAATCACCTTAACAACTTTTGCTTCTAGTAGTTTCACATGCTCAAGTGTTCCCATTTTACGCCCCCAATGCTTGTCGTGCCTGCACGACAATCGCCTTGAACGCAGTCGCGTCCTCAAGCGCCAGAAAAGCTAGTGCTTTTCGGTTAAGAGTTATACCGGCCTTGTTCAAACCCTCGATAAACCGCGAATAGCTCATGCCTTCACTACGGCACACCGCGTTGATACGGACGATCCAAAGTGCACGGAAGTCGCCTTTCCGGTCTTTCCGGTCACGGTACGCATAAGTAAGCCCCTTGGCAACTGCGTCTTTGGCAGTCTTATAGTTCGAATGCCGACGCCCCCAGTAGCCTTTGGCCAGTTTCAGTATCTTTTTCCTGTGGTTCTTTCGTTTAGAACCATCCACCGCTCTTGACATTTTCGTTAACTCCTTTTAGATGCGCCTAACCGTACGGCATTAAGCGCTTTTTGATTGACGGCGTGTTATCAGCCGACAGGATACCCGCATGGCGCAGGTTCCGCTTCCGTTTGGTGGACTTCTTGGTAAGAATATGGCGCAGGTTCTGTTTCTTATACTTCACCTTGCCTGTCCCCGTGAACGAGTACCGTTTAGCCGCGCTCTTTTTTGTTTTCATTTTTGGCATAATATCTACCCTATTTTTTAGTTTTGGGACTCAATACCATGGACATGAACCGACCTTCCATTGTCGGTGACTTATCCATCACATAGCTTCCCTCAATTCGTTTCAGCATATCCTTGAGAACCTCCAATCCCAATTCGGTATGAGCAAGCTCACGGCCCCTGAACCGGACCGTAACCTTAACCTTATTGCCTTCGCCAAGAAATTCCTGAATATGTTTAGACTTGAAATCCATGTCATGCTCATCAATCTTGGGTTGCATACGGATTTCCTTCATCTTCAACAGTTTCTGTTTCTTCTTTGAATCCCGGACTTTCTTTTCATTCTCGAATTTGAACTTACCGTAATCCATAATCTTGACAACCGGTGGACTGGCTTGTGGCGCAACTTCCACAAGATCAAGATTCTGCCCTCTGGCGATTGCGAGTGCTTCTATGGTAGGCATAATGCCCTGCTGTTCATTCCCATCTCGGATGAGACGAACCTCCCGCATCCGAATCTGTTCATTAATCCGTAAATCCTTACCCGACAACTGACCTCCCCGTTGGTTTCCAACAATATGACTAAAACTTACAAATCAGTATAAGCGAAACGTATACAATTGTGTCAAGTGGATGGAACGCGAAGAAGTGTTCTTTAGTCATTTTTTTCAAAAAGGTCCTGTAGCTCCGCCTTGATATCCTCTGTAGGCCTTGAGAATATATCCACCTCACTTTCATCACCGACCATGCTGATCTGACCCTCAAAGAACATCTTATCAGCAATCTGCAACCTACGGGTCTTAATGTCGCCTTTAAGCCTGCCGCCAGGACAGATCACAATCTTGTCCGCAGCGTCCACCGGCGAGCTTACAGTTCCACGAATAACAAGCGATGTTACTAGAATTTTCGTGGCTTCAACATTCGCACCCTCTTCAACAATGAGGTCCCCATGATCAACGGCCTCAATCGTTCCTTGAAACGTTCCCTTGATGGAGAGCGTTTCCTTAAACCTGAGTTCCCCAACAAAGGTAGTACCAGAGCCAAAGATTACATGGTGGGAACCGTCTTTTCTCAAGGTCATGGTTCTTGCTCCGCGCCGCAAACCTGATCTTCCAGAATGCTCAGCCCTATCTCATTTCTTTTAAGGTTTTCCCACTGAGGGTCTGTCTGCTCGATACGCTCATTGAGCGCGGACACGTGGTTCCTTGCGTCCTGAGTCTTGTTGCGTATACCGTCCAAAAGCGTCTTGAAGGTATCGCGGTTGATTTCGCTGCCGGATTGGGCAATGGCCGCGTCAAGCTCGTCAATGCTTTTCATAAAGTCAGCCATGAAGGTTTTGAGTTCAACATTCAGGCCTTCGACAAGACACAGACGCGATTTGACTAGGCTCATCTGAGCAAAAAGCTCACGATTGCGGAGCGCAACCCGAATCCGCGCCAGCACTTCGGAAAAGTTAAAGGGCTTGGTGATGTAGTCATCCACACCCAAGTAAAAACTGTCAACCTTGTCCTTCACATCGTTCAGCGCTGAAAGCATGATGATAGGAATGTTCCGAAACTCAGGATCGCTCTTGAGCGTTTTGGTAACTTCCCAGCCAGACATCTTTGGCATGATGTTATCAAGTATGATAAGGTTTGGACGGAACTCCACCACCTTTTCCAAACCTTCCTTGCCATCATGCGCCAATTCAACGCTAAACTTGAAGTTTTTAAGTATCGACTCAAAAAACTCAAGATTTATATTTTCATCGTCAATGATGAGGATTTTCTGTTGTTGCGCTTGCTGATCCATATAGACCTCCCTTTTGCCTTTTTAATTTGATTATAGCCGAAGCGATCCTTATAAGCAACAGAGAAAGTGCGATAACGAGCGTTACGCGCGGGAAAAAATCACCATACCGTGTGTACAGCGATGTAGCCGTAACAATCGGTACTGTGGCGGTAAGCTGCGCCTCAACAAAAGGTTTGATCTGAGCGATAACCTTGCCGTTGGGGTCTACCGCAACGGTCTCTCCAGACGCAGTAGACCGTACAATGGAGCGGCGGTTTTCTACAGCCCTGAACACCCCCATCGTAAGGTGCTGAGTCTGCGCCGGCACGCTCTTGGACCAGGCGTCATTCGACAGGTTAACGAGGAGTTCCGCCCCATTACGCACAAACTCGCGTGAAAGGTAGCCAAAGGTATCTTCAAAACAGATGGGGGTTGAGAACTTGAGACTGTTTATTTCCATAACCGTGAATTCGGTTCCCTTCTCCCAAAAGTGAGTGTCCGCATTCCTGAGCATGTCATAGATCAGGGGAAACTGCTTCCGATAGGGGAACGACTCGGTGAATGGTACAAGGTGGAACTTGCGATAGATGCCAGCGGCAATGCCTTTAGAGACATCACCCTTGTTGTTGACGAAAAGCATAACCGCGTTATAGTCCACGCGATAGTTTTCATTGGCATTAGGGTTTTTGTCCGGCTCTTTGCGCCCATCGTCATTGCCGATTACAAAAGGCACGTCCTGCGACGCGATGTAATCCAGCAGTTCCCGTATAAGCTGGTACGATTCCTGATGGTCCCGGTAGGTGATATGCCAGTAGATACGGGGAACAAAGGCGGTTTCAGACCAGACCACGAGGTCAAGATTAGGAGTCTTGGCAATGGCCTCATCAGAAAGCCGCCGCAAGACCTCGAAGTTTCTTCTATATTCTACCATATCGCCGCGCCAGGGGTCAGTGTTGTGCTGGATGAGAGCAACTGTCTTGGTAGGCGCGTCCGTGTAATCAACACGGGCAACCGCGCCATAGACGAGAGTTCCGATCAGCGCTGCAATCCACGCCACACCAATGATGCTATCGACCTTGTCAAATGGCGTAAAGACAAACACATTTCGCTCTTTACCTTTTTTCAGCTTGAACGTAAGCGACAACTTGAAAAACGCCGCTGAGTTTAAGCCATCCAGTGCTCCGCCCAGGGGCAAGTCGCGCAGCCGTGTCCGGTGCAAGGCCGCCGCCAGATACAGCGAAGGGAAGATCACCAGGGCCGAAACGCCCCACACGCCGAAGATGTCCGCAATCTGGATGATAGGAATCATGCGCCATTGGGAATAGCCGGTTATACCATAGGAATAGCCCAGGAAACCCAGAGTGCGCAGATACTCGAAGCTGATCCATAGCAACCACTGAAGCATATAGCCGCGTTTGGGGAAGAGCATGACCGAGAGCTTTAACAAGGGGAAGAAAACCATGAAGTAGACAAGATAGATCAGACCCACCGCATCATCAGCGAGCGGGTGAAACACGCTTAACCAGTAGTTAAACAAACTATACGCGCCAAAACCAAAAAATGCGCCCCAGAAAAACGATGCGCCGAGCGAGACACGATACAGAAGCCAGACAACCGGAACATAAACAATCCACGCGAGGAGGGGAAGTCCGTTTTCAAACAGCAGATTGGGAAATGACGCGGCAAAAAGTATGATTCCTGCCGCGACTATAGTCAGATGGATTAAAAAAGTTCTTAACCTGTTTCGACCATTAAACAGACTCATAGACTACGAGGGCTTGCCGGATCACTCCGGCAAGCCCAATCCTTTTGGGTTGGGCTACTGACTAACTGCTTATCCGGTTCCTCGGTAAGGTTCCACACACCATGGCGCAGTTCCTTCCCGGCCCTGAAGACAACCCTTCCATGATCACTAACCGACACAATAGCTCCGGTTTTGGGGTTCCGCGCCCGTTTACGGCCCTTCCTTAGCTTTACTTCAAAGGTTCCAAACCCCCGCATCTCAATGACCATGTTGTCAACCAGGGCTTTTTTTATCTTATCAACAAAATTGTCAACGATGAGTTTGATATACTCCCGATCAATGCCCGTGTTTTCATGCACAGAGTCAATAAGATCAGTCTTGGTACACTTGTTTTCCGCCATAAGCCCACGCGGCTACTGTGCCGCCTTGATGGAGTTAAAAAGCCGCTGCATCCGTGATTTTTTACGAGACGCCGCGTTCTTCTTGATGATGCCCTTGCCTGACGCGGTGTCGAGCTTCTTAATCATGTCTTTCAGAGCTGTTTCAGCCTCTAGCACCGTTTTCTTCTGAGCCAGAGCCACAAACTTCTTCGCGCTCGTCCGCACGGAACTTTTCACCGCCTTGTTCCTCATCCGGCGTTCCTCACTCTGCCGATGCCGCTTTTCAGCGGAACTACTTTTACCTGCCAAATTGTTACTCCTACTAAAGCGCGCTGTTTCCCAGCGCGCTGTTTTTAGAACACTGCTCCTTCGCTGTTCAGTGAAGGAGCGCCTATTGTTTACTTAAAGTCCGAAGGGCGCCGTTCAACCCGCTTACACTTCGTACATTCCGCGATGCTCTTTGCCTTTCCCTTCTCGAAAAGCGTTTTCATCTTGACTTCGCCACCGCAGGAACAAAAGAACTTCTGAGTAGCGCTGCTGGTACGGGAGTTTTTACTAACTACTTGTGCCATAATACTGCCTCCTTAGTGTCAGCAACCCTAGCCTAAAGGCCAGGTCTTGTAGCTTGGGCCAATCACTTGGCTTACTCTACAAGTTTTCTGCTTCTTCCCGTTTTCGGTATTTCCATGACGGTTTCACCCTTGTTACTAAGAGCCAGAGCCTCCATGTCTACAGACTTTGATTCCCCGTGCTGCACGGGTATGAGAATGAATACTAAGCTATCTTTATCTTAATGTCAACAAGCGGTTTCCCGTCCCATTTTTTGCCATCGTATCAGACACCATAACGTCCTCACCAAAGTCTGACACTATAACGTGTATCACCAAAGTCAGACACTATCACCTGTCTGATACCATAACGTGTGACACCATAACGTGTCTGACACCATTATAACGATACCATAACGTGTCTGACACCATCATAGCAGAGTGCCTGATACGAGGAGACTTTCACGCACTGTGAAACGGGGCTTCAAACGAGGCTATCAAAGTGTTTGATACGCTACTATCAAGGTGTTTGATACGAGGCTTTAATACGCCACATTCCAGAGGAAGAGTCCGTGCGGCGGGGCGGTGGGGCCAGCCAGCTTACGCTCACCAGATGCAAGAAGCGCCTTGAACGCATCGGGCGATACATCATGCTCCTCGCAGTACAGCAGCGTACCTACAATGGAACGAACCATCTTCCATAAAAAAGCATTGGCCGTGATTTCAAAAACCAGGGTATCACGCTCAACGAAAAACAGAGCGCCAAAAAAATAGCGGCTCCGTGAATGACTGGGGTCTTTGGGCGACGCAAAGACCGAACAATCAAGCTCACCCCGCAGACAGCGAGCATAACTGTTCAGGCGCTCAATGCGGGGACGCCGCCAGAGCTGAAGCGCATAGCGCAGTTCGTACGGGAACGCATGACGTTCCACGATAACATAATAACGATAGGTACGGCTTTGAGCCGCAAAGCGGGCGTGAAACTCAAGACTGGTCTCTTGGGCCGCAAGCACCCGCAGGTCTCGCGCTAAGAGGCTGTTAAGCGCCGGCACAAAGCGTTCAGCCGCCATGTTTTTAATATCAGTGTAAAAGTTCGCCACTTGCCCGGTCGCGTGTACGCCCGCGTCGGTTCTACCCGCCGCACTCAGGCTCACCGGCCTCTTGTGCAGTTTCGCCAGCGCCGTCTCAATCACGCCCTGTACGGTTCGCCCCTTGGTGCCATCCTGCCTCTGCCAGCCGGAAAAGTCTGTCCCATCATAAGCCACCAGTAACCTGATATTCCGCTCAGTCTGATTCATGGAGTTCTTTGTTGATGTTAGTGTAGAGATTTTTGGCATGTTCCAGCAACGGGCTTGGTTTGTTTCTTGACGCTTTCCCTAGACCAAATATCCTAGCGATGTTTACCTTTATGGCTTTTAACTGTTTTTCGCGCAACTCACTATCACTCTTAGAACCATACTTATAGGTCAGCAAGCCTGCAAGATAGATGACCCCTTCATAAGCATAGTTTTTGTCCGTATCCGGGCCGTAACTTTTGAGTCCCGAAAGCAACTCTTTCTGATTCATCTCCCGTTCCAGAGCCTCAGCATAGAAAAACTGCGCCTTACGTTTGAATAGTCCCGACAGCCAGTCGTAATGCTCACTCGGAAACTTATTGTGAAGTTCATCAAGTAACCAGCCGGTACGCAAAGCTGCGATTCCCTGTTTGATGGTGGGCGAAGATTCCTTGGGGAAGTAGTCGTAACAACGGGTTACCAGATACTGAGACGCGGCTCCGGACTTGAGGTTCCTCACTTCGTGGAAATTAACATCAGGGAAGATGAGTTTAGTATCTGCCACCCGTTTTGCTGAATCGGCTATTCCCTTATTGCACCTATCTTTTGGCAAGTCTACAAAGTCCTTATCCATCGCAGCATACCAACATTCAGGACACACTGTGGCCTGATATACCAGCGGATACACATCGCCGTACTTCATTGATGGTTCATAAAGCCGGTGCAGTTCATCAGTGATGGTTCCCGCGATTAGCCGTCCGCTTCCTGATAACAATTCTTCCCGGTGAAAAATTGTAAAACACAAGGGGCAGGTGATTTTGTTCTTGGATAGGAAAGATACCCTCAGTTCCCGTTCTTCAGCCATATTCTTATTATCGGTCAGGACACATCAATAAGAGTCCGCGAATTACACGAATGAACACGAATAGTTTTGATGACTATCGAGCTATGAGCATCATTCATAGATTTTCCGGCCTTTGTCGTCAGCAATGCCAGTCTTGCGCCAGAAGTAGGTGTTGATCTGGTCTCGCCACTCACGGGCATTGGCAAGTTGGCGTTCAAAGCGGGCAAGCACTGACGAGTAGGTGTGTTCATCAAGCTGGTCTTTGAGTCTCTTCCACAGTTCAAGCATTTGTTGAACCTCATCATAGCCATCGAAGTGGGTATTGTAGATGTTTTGGAGCAGGGTCTTGCCGTTGTGCATAACATAGTTATAGCGAAGCCGGTGGAAAAACAGGATGAGCTGTTCAGGACAAGTCGCTGGATCGCCAAAGAGCGTGGCATTTTCTGGCGCGTACTGGCTAACATAGCCGGTTCCTGAGTCAGTGCGGTCAATACCAATGGCAAAGCGGTCAGCGCGGTGGTAGGTTCCCCAGGGGGAAAACTCGTAGCCCTCTATGTTCGGGCCATAATGCTCAGCCGGCGTTACCATGAAACAAACGCCAAACGGTGCATTGTACTTTTCATAGGCTGGATAGGAGCGGAGCAGAAGCTCAGATACCGTATCCGCGACGCTTGCATCGGCAAAGGTGAGTGCACTCCATTCGCGGGCGATTAGTTCCGCGCTAAGACTTGGGTCCCAGCAGAGACGGCCATAGCCGTACAGGTTTGCCTGCGCTAATGTGTGGCCGGTCCAGTTATGGTCAAGGCCCACATTAGGAATCGCGCCAACGCCGGACATCTTGCCGTCAATCAAAAGCTCTCGAAGGGTAGAACGCGGGCCATAGCGTGTGTCAAAGCCAAGTATCTGTTCCCAATTATAAGGAAGATAGCAAAGGTCGATCTGCTGACCAGTGTATTCCTGCGTTACCTGAAGCTCCAGCGTATAGCGGGTTTTGTTCAAAGCGCCGAAGAGCGGACTGACCGGCTCCAGCACTTGGAAGTCATAGGGGCCAGACTTTATCTGAAGCAAAACATTGTCAGCAAACGTGCCATCAAGCGATTTGAAGATGTCATAAGCTGATCGCGCCCTATCAATAGACTGATCCCGCCAGTCTTGAGCGCAGTTATACACAAAACAGCGCCATACCACTTCTCCACCATGGGGAGCCAGAGCAGCAGCCAAGACATTAGCGCCTTCCGCGTGGTTACGGCCGTAGTCAAAAGGTCCAGGTTCCATCTCAGAATCAGCCTTCACCACAAAACCGGCAAGGTCAGGGATATAGCGGTAGATCAGGTCAGCGCGTTCTTTCCACCATGCAGCAACGGCTGGGTTGAGCGGGTCAGCGGTAGGCAGCTTGCCCAGAGCATAGGGCGCACTGAATTTGACATTAAGCAGAAGTTTCACGCCAAATGGTCGGAACAGGTCTGCAAGCCGCGCCACATCAGGCAGCATAGGCTCTGTGATGAGGGCTTGTCCGGCGCCAGACCCGGAAATGCCGCCAATGGCAAGCCGATTGATACCAATTGAAGCGAGAAGTCGCGCATAATCAATAAGCCGCTGCTTGTCATAATCAACACGGCCATTTTTATAGAAGAGCGACTTACCCGCATAACCACGAACCACATCGCCACTGATGTTGTCCCAGTGTGTGAGCGAGCGGAATGGCGTGGCGGGTGCGTCGATGATCTCGGTTTTCGCGCTGATCTTGCCCAGGGACAGTAAGGCGAAGAACCGGTATACGCCATAGAGCGCGCCAGCTTCATCCTGTCCTGCAATGATGATGCGGGTGTCAGACACTTTAATCACAAAGCCATCAGGTTTTGTAGGCGGCAGTTCAAGCCCAAGCCTCGCCTTCAGTCCAGGGATTGTCCCGATCAGTGTGCCAGTATCTTTGCCTTCAGCCCTCAAACTTAACACCGCGAAGTTTTTTGTTAAAAGCGCGCTTAGTTCTGCTGCCGCGTTTTCCAGAATCGAACTCTGTTCCAGCAGACCGACACTGCTCAGAAGCTGCGCACAGGGTGCAAGCGGCACGCCGACACGACATTGAAACCAACAATCATATTCCATTATCTTACGAATCATTCTAACCTCCATGATAGCATAATATGAAGTAAAAGTCTTGCACACAACATGGGTTCGTACTATTATCATGCCATGATCAGGTTGATGACGATTGCGGACTATGAAGCGGTTTTCGAGCTTTGGCATACCACAGCGGGTATGGGCCTGCGGAGTCTTGACGACTCAAAGGCAGGCATCGGTAAGTTTCTTGAACGGAACCCGCGCACCTGCTTTGTCGCGGAATCAGCGCTCGCCATCATAGGCGCAATCCTCTGCGGTAACGATGGCCGTCGCGCCTACATCTATCACACTGCCGTACATACGGAATACCGGAATCAGGGCATTGGCGCCGCCTTAGTCGCAGCGGTGGAGCAAAGTTTGCGGGATATGGACATCAACAAAGTCGCGCTCGTGGCATATACCACAAACACGGCGGGTAACGCTTTCTGGGAGTGTCTCGGCTACACGCTGCGGTACGATCTTGTATACCGGAACAAGACGCTCGTGGACCAGCTCTGACACTTGGGTGTCTGACACCTAAGTGTCATAAAGTGTCTGACACTTGAAACACTATTAAAGCAAAATCGTCATCTAGTTCCATATAGAGGGTATGAGAGGACTAAGAATCTTAATAGAGAGCGCCACCTACCACGTCACATCCAAAATCGATCATGACGCGATGGCTCTCCACGAGGCGGAGTTCAAGCAAATGTT
>JAIRYV010000083.1 GCA_031267685.1 Treponema sp. | reverse complement strand
TGTTAGGGCCAAACAGAGTTTTCTGTTAGGGCCAAACAGAGTTTTCTGTTAGGGCCAAACAGAGTTTTCTGTTAGGGCCAAACAGAGTTTTCTGTTAGGGCCAAACAGAGTTTTCTGTGAGAGCCAAACAGAGTTTTCTGTTAGGGCCAAACAGAGTTTTCTGTTAGGGCCAAACAGAGTTTTCTGTGAGAGCCAAACAGAGTTTTCTGTTAGGGCCAAACAGAGTTTTCTGTGAGAGCCAAACAGAGTTTTCTGTGAGGGCCAAACAGAGTTTTCTGTGAGAGCCAAACAGAGTTTTCTGTGAGGGCCAAACAGAGTTTTCTGTGAGGGCCAAACAGAGTTTTCTGTTAGGGCCAAACAGAGTTTTCTGTGAGGGCCAAACAGAGTTTTCTGTGAGGGCCAAACAGAGTTTTCTGTGAGAGCCAAACAGAGTTTTCTGTTAGGGCCAAACAGAGTTTTCTGTGAGAGCCAAAAATTTAGGCTTTAGGGTGCTAAGGATGTCTGACACCAGCGCTTCAGAGTGTTTAATAGTACCGTATTAAGATGCCTGAAAGTATCCTTTCAAGGTGTCTGACACCAGCGCCACGCTCACCACTACAGTGCCACACACCAGCGCCACGCTCACCACTACAGTACCAGACGCCAGCGCCATACCCGCTGCTGCGACGCCAGCGCCACGCCTTTGCCTGTCAAGCACTACCTGCCCGCGCACTCCACCACGCTTAAAAACAGCGCGCACTGTCCAGGATAACGCCCTCTGGTTGTGCCTGTCGCGCTTCTGTCTCCCTACAGACAACGCTTAGAGGTCAGCATACCCTCAACTAACGCGCCAATATCCTGATCAAGACTCCCAATATGCTGAGTCAGCTTATTGATCTGCTTATCTGTCTTTGCCATCTTCGCCGTCAGCTCATGAATATGTTCGCGGGTCTCCTTGCTCGACTCCGCGATCTGTTCAGCATTCTCCTTCTGTTTTTCACCCACCTCCCTAAGCAAAGCCCAGACTTCCTCAGCCGTGGCTACCTTCCCTCCTTATATATAACTTATGGTCGAAAATGATACTATGTGTATATGCGCGTTTCAAGCCGTCATGCCCACGCAACCGCTATGGCGCCAGACACCAGCGCCACACTCATCAGCCACCCTTCGGGTCAGATAAATCTGCTTTTCAAGGGGTTTAATAGCAGCGTCATGCCTGCTGCTGCAGTGCCAGACACCAGCGCCACACCCACACCGCTGCACTCTCCGAGTGGGCAAAACCCCCGCTTCCCGGCGGAGTCGGGCGTTCTAAGATTGTTTTTGGCCACCGCATCATTGAGGTCGATCCGCAACGCCTCGCTGTAGTCCGCCATAGCCCGGTCGTAGTCCCCTTTGTTCCTATACTCATCGCCGCTCGTGCGATACTTGACGGCTTCCTGATCGAAAAACATATAAAAAGCCCGTTCCTCTCCGTGCCATCCTTAGCGACCTGCCCCGCGCCGGTTGCGTACACGATGATGCTGCCGATGGACTGCTCACTCACCACCTGCATACCCCGAATATCGCTCTTCGCCCAGGTAAAGGGATTGTTCCGGCACGAATCCAGTACCACGATGTTCAAGGTGTTCCCCGCTTAGTTTAGTTCGCCCAGTAGTGCCTGCATGGATACCGACGATCCCGGAGATACGCCTTGCTGGGGATGTTCGCATTCACTGGTATCAGGTAATTTCCCTCAGCGCTCTGCACTCCGTGTCCCGTATAATAGAAAAACCCGTAGGAATCTCGCGCCACACTCAGACGGTTCTTGAACCGCGTTATTGCCTCCTCCATCTGCCCCCTGCGTCGGTTACCTGGTCCACCGTAAAGCCCAAGCTCCGCAGGGCGGCGCTTTATCGTTGGCGTCATTTACCGGGTTGTTCAGCCGGGTAATGCTGGTATAGGCCGCGTTCCCAATAACCAGCGTGTATTTCTGCTGGTTAGGATTATGGTATGATCATATTGCAAGATTCCTTGTCTGTAAAGGCGCTATTGTGCGCGGCATTGCTGTGTCTGAGTGCCGCACTGCCAGCACAGGCATTTCGCCGGAGTGCGGTTCTTGACCCGGAAAGCATCGGTTCAAGGTGTCAGACACCAGAGCCACACCGACGCCCGCCGCTGCGGCGCCAGACATCACCACGAATCACATGGATTGCGCCACACTCCGAGCATATCAAACGCGGTCCTCAACGACACATCCTGGTTTTCTGTTCGTTCCTGTTCATGTGCTTCGTAGCTCTAATTCTATGCGTTTATCCTGCCTCCTGCTGACTCAGCACTATGCCAAAACACGGGTTTTCGCTAGACTTTGGTCATGCAAGAATTTGTCATTACAGCCACAAGGTCAACACGGGACTATGCTTCACAGGTCGTGAAGCATATCACCCAGTTACCTCGTTTTACAGAAGCAGCAGCCACGATCAATGGCGTTGACCTGCTTCATACTGATTGTTTCGCGGACGGCGAACTCGAAGTCGTGGTTAAGTCCTCAATTCGGGGGAAAACCGTGATCCTGTTCACGGGATGCTCACGCAACGAAGCAGGTATCAGTGTTCCTGAAGCGCAACTCGAATTGTTCCACGCGGTTGACGCCTTGAAACGCTCTCAGGCCGAAAAAATTATCGTGTTTGAGCCTTTTGTCTCGTGTTCGCGTTCAGACAGAACAAACCATCGAGGTTCTGTTGGCCTTTGGGTGCATTTCAGAACCTTATCCTGTCTGGGCGCGCAACAAATCGTTACCTACCAGCTCCATTCTGATAAGTCTAAGTCCATGCTTGATCCAACTTGTTGCGTGATTGACGACATTCCAGCGCTGAACCTGCTCAAACGCTACCTCTGCGATGCCTACATCCACGACTACGAAACCCTGACCCGCGAAGTGCGTCCCAACTGGGCTTTCTGTTCTGTTGATGCTGGTGGAGAGAAGCTTGCCCGGGGGTTCGCCAATGCCTTTGGCGCAAATCTGGTCGTGGCGCATAAACAGCGGGACTATTCTACGGTTAATAAGATCGAATCCATCAATATACTTTCGGCAGTTCCCATTGAAGACAAAGTTCTGTGGATCGTGGACGATATGATTGACACCGCGTGTTCAGTGGAAAGCCTTATTCTGGCGCTGAAGTCCCTCAAGCCTGCTGAGATCAACATCATCGCGGTTCATCCGATCTTATCAACGCCAGCCTCAACGCGCTTGCAGCAGCTTACAGAGGAAGGACTGCTGCGCCATATCATGGTAACTGATACTGTATACTGCCCGGACTTGCTGCCAGAGACTATTCCCAATCTTGAGGTGGTTTCATCCGCAGAACTATCCGCTGATGTTATTGGCGCTATTGTGAGCCACAATTCTATGGAAAAACTGCTTGAGGTCTTTGACGCGGAAACCTACCTGAAGTCTGAAGAACCGTACAGACATAAGCAATGAGTAATGAAACCCCAGTCAGCGCTCCTCAACGAGCGCCGGCTTGCCTGAAATGCGCTCACTTCAAAATTACCTGGGAACAAGCATGGCCACGCTCCTGCCTCATTTTCGGAATCAAAAGCCAGAACCTGCCCTCGTATGAGGTGTTCCGCGCTACTGGTAAGCATTGCCCTGCGTTTCAACAAAAACTAAGCACAAACCATTAAATCCCTCTTGCCGTTTTTTATGCATTGCTGTATTATGTAATTAGCACAGCAATGCGATAATACAGTGAGGAGGAACAATGAGTTGTTCAACTTTCAAGCAACTATACCCATCTATAGTCAGTTGATGGATGAAATCAAAGGGCAGATTGCATCAGGACGCCTGGTGGCTGGAGCGCGGATAGGCTCCATACGCGACCTTGCGGCCTTTTACGCGGTCAACCCCAACACGATTCAACGGGCTTTGCTCGAATTGGAACGGGAAGGCTTGCTCTCCACCCAACGGGCAAGCGGTAAATTCGTTACGGAGGACGAAAACATGATTCGAGAATTACGTTCAAGGCTGGCGGAGGAGCAGATCAACAAACTCCTCACAACCATGAAAACCCTGGGCTTCAGCGTGGAAGAAACCCGCGACCTGCTCGCCCACGCTTTAGCCCAATCAGCTCTGCCTACAAAGCCAGCAAAAGGAGACGATCTATGAGCGACCTAATACTGGAATGTCGCGGCTTGAGCAAACGCTATGGTCATGACGACGTAATGGCGCTGGACAGGGTGAACCTCAGCCTCTACAGCGGGCGCATCGTCGGACTGCTGGGGCCAAACGGCAGCGGCAAAACCACCCTGCTGAAACTCGCAAATGGGCTTCTCCGCCCCTCAAGCGGCAGCCTGCTTATCAATGGCAACGAAGTCGGCGTCGCGACTAAAGCCATAGTCTCATACCTGCCGGACCGCGTTTGCCTAGACCCTTCCGCAAGAATACACGACCTGATAGCGTTCTATGCTGACTTCTACGCGGACTTCCGGTATGATACCGTCAAAACCATGCTCGCTAACCTGGGGATTGACCTGAACAAGCGCTTCAAAACCCTGTCCAAGGGCAACCGCGAGAAAATCCAGCTTGTGCTTGTAATGGCGCGCGAGGCGCGCCTCTACCTGCTTGACGAGCCTATTGGCGGCGTTGATCCAGCGGCGCGGGACTACATCATCAGTACCATCCTTAATAACTACAGTCAAGACGCCGCCTTACTCATATCCACACACCTGATTCAGGACGTGGAGCGCATCCTTGACGATATCATTTTTCTCAAGGATGGAAAAGTCATTCTGAGCGGTGCGGCTGACGACATTCGCTCACAAAAAGGCATGTCCATTGATATGCTTTTCCGGGAGGTTTTTAAATGCTAGGAAAATTGCTCAAGTACGAGTTCAAAACGTTTCTGCGAATCATGCTGCCGTTCTATGTGGCGCTGATGGTGCTGTCGCTGCTTGCTGGTCTGAGTGACAGCTCGCAAGTAACAGCGCATTCCATCCAGGAGACTCCGTCTTTGACTATAATCTGGGGCATTGCGCTGCTCGTGGTTTTAACCGTGAACATCATCATGGTTGTCCAGCGCTTTCGAGATAACCTGCTTAAAAACGAAGCCTATCTGATGCTGACCTTGCCAGTAACACGGTGGGAACTGCTAGTGTCAAAGGCGCTCACCGCGTTTGTGTCGCTCATCATAAGCGTGCTTGCGCTTATACTTTCAGTCCTGCTCTTTAGTGTGCTGTCTGACTGGCCCCGTTTGGTGGATGAGCTGTCCGGGTTATTGCGGCGGATTAACTACCTGGAGCATATTCCCAGACTTTTGCTCCAAGTGCTAGTGATGCTGATCATAATATTTCAGCAGGTCTGCCTTATCTACACAGTCTTGCTTGTTAGCCAGATACTGTCGCGTTTTCGCGTATTGGCGGCGCTTGGCGCATACATTCTCGTGATGTATATTCAAGTACGGATAAGTCTTGGTATTACATCGCAGGTTCCGCTGGGAGAGGGCGCTATCGAACTAGTGTTTGCGGGTCTATACTTCTGGCTCAGTGGCTGGCTGCTGCACCATACGCTGAACATCGAATAGGGACGCGCTATGCCCGCGCCTCAAGGAATAAGCATAAGCCTTCTGAGTTGGAAGTGTTTTGCCGATAATCTTAACTAAGCGTCTGACCCTAATGGTAGCCAGACGTACCCCCAATGAACCAGACAAAGCGGATAGACGCTTGACGGTTCGGACAGACGAGCTATTTTTACCAGGAGGTCTGCCTGCCGGTAGACGGCGCTTTGTCCCTTGAGCTTTGGGCCCCAGCCTAAAGACCTGGGGTTCCAAGCCGTAATTCTTATGAAAAAAGTAATCCCTATCGTTTTCTTTTTCCTTTATGCCTTATCCTTAGGGGCACAGCAGCCTGAGAGACCTTATTGGTATAGCCTCGAGCTGGGAAAACAGTTCTTTCGTAATGGAGAGTACGGAAACGCGCTCATCGCGTTTGAGGACGCAAAGCGGGATCGCCGTGATATGTATACGCGCATGAAAAACGATATGATCACCGTGCTTTCAATCCCTGAAGTGCGCCGTATGGAAGGGTCGCTTGACCGTATCGAGGCATACATAGTTGAACGCTATTATGTAAACGCCGCCACAGCGCTTAATGAAGTGTATTTCCACGTGCCTAAAGCTGCTATCAACGGGTCTGTCGATAAGATTCTTGAGGAACTTGAGCGCTTGAAGGCGTTCCCTGAAGCAGAATACTGGATCGGTGAAACCTATCGCATGGAAGGCGAGCTTGAAGTAGCCCTTCAACAGTACACGAGAGCCCATGAACAGCGGGTCTTTCTTGAAAACCCTGCGTTTGATACAGACATCCTTTATAAAATGGTGGATATTCTCAGGATCAAACAGGATTACTACGAGATGGAAGCCCGTGCTAGGGAGATACTTGCGCAGGATTCCTTGTACTCGGGTCCCGCCACTATCTTCAGCGCTATGGCAAGAATACTCACCGAGAGCGGCATTAACCGGCTTCTGACTGTTTACCGGCACACTAACGCCATAACAGAACCAGCATACCGAGTCTTGGGCATGTATTACTACGCCACAGAAGCGCCCAAGCCCGAAGCATATACAGCAGACCGGCTCAGTCCAGCCGCTGAATACCTTATGATCGCGTTCTTAACCCAGAACTCGATTTTGGTTCAAGAGCTTATCCGCCGCCAGTATGACTTCGCCTTTACTACCCTAGACGCCCTCATCACTGAGACCCACCGCAATCCGCTTCTCCTGGCATATATGGCAGACTGCGAATACTTTAAGACAATTTACTACTTTGCAGCCGCGCTCTATGCTGATGGAAAACGCGTGATCGGACGGCGCCTCTGGACACTCTTGAGCCTTCACCCTGAAGCAGGCGAATGGAGTAAGCGCGCCGCAAATCAGCTGCGAAGCCCTTTCATGGATAAACCTTAGTTTATTTACTCTTGCACATTTAATAGTATCCACTTAGAATAAGCCTATGATTTCCGAAGAATTGAAAAACTTTCTGATTTATACTCTGACTTCCTGGCAAGTAATCGCAGTTGTGTTTGCAGCAATTCTGTATATTGCGCTGGTTACTTATGCGACGCGCCGTCGCAGGCGCGTGGGTGGGCCACCGCCTATAAAAAGAACGCTCAACCTGAGTAAAGAAAAGAAGCTCCAAAAAATAGACAGCGTGAATAGAAAAGATAAGCCCTAATGGAAGATTATTTTTTCGGCATTGATGGCGGAGGCACACGCTCGCGTATTGCTATTATCAACCGTGCAGGGAAGAGGATTGCCCATTGTGAGGCAGGCAGCACTAACATCTACGCAGTGTCAGAGGCACAGGTTTTTGAAAACCTCGCCGTGTTGCTCAATAACGCCTTACATCAGGCAGGCATAGAGCGCAATGCACTCGCAGGGGGCTGTATCGGCAGCGCGGGACTTTCGCGGGAGAGCGAACTCGCGTTGTTTAGCGGCTGGTTCAGTATACTTCTCGGCGCGCGATTCCCGGTAAAGCTCTGCACTGACGGCGAAATACTTTTATACGGCGGCCTCAACGGACCCGAAGGCTACTGCCTCATCGCGGGAACTGGCTCTCTGGCTCTTGCCCGTTCCCGCGACGGAACACTCACGCGGGCTGGGGGTTTTGGCTATCTCCTCGGCGACGAGGGCGCAGCAGCCTGGATTGGCAAAAGCGCCATTGCCCGTAGCCTGCGAAGTGAAGAGGGACGCGACCTCCCAACCACAATGACAGCCGCACTCATAGCTGCCGCTAAACTCGCTAAAACGTCAGACCTGATCCGCTATGTCCATCACGATGCAAACAAGACTGAGATCGCAGCCCTTGCCCCGCTCGTAACAGCTGCTGCCCGCAATGGCGATGCGCTGGCTCTCGACATACTGCAAAACAGTGCAGCAGAGCTGACACTCCTCGTACACTCGCTTGTTGCCCGCACTCCGCATATAACAAACCGCACGCTGGTACTTGCTGGTGGGGTCATGGAACATGACGAAATCGTCCACAAACACCTGACAGCGCTCTTAGCCACAGAATGTCCCGATATAACACCCATTGCCCCTCGCCAAACCGCGCTTGAGGGCGCCTGCCTACTTGCTATATCCGCGACAACATAAGCTAAGTGCGGGATTCTTGCTAGGAAATGCCGTCAGTGACGGAACAATACGCTGCACGGATCGTAATAGCTAGTCGGTGTTTGCCTACCACCAAAGGACAGAAACTCATCGGCTATAGTTCCAGCGCATGCCTGATCTGCTCGTCGCTTAGGCCCAGTGCATGCAAATTCGCCATCGCTGTCTGTTGCTTATACTGCAGTTCCTACTCTTTCTACTTCTACTTCAGCGCCTCTGTCTCTCGCCGAACCATTGCCTGAAAATCAATCTCCACATGATCAAACATATCTCCATCCCTCTTCTTCTTGATTTGATAGGTTATACCATCTATCACTTCTTGCGGTATCTTCGTTTTCTCCATAAACGCCTGAAATACTCTTATCACTAAATCCCTCAGTGAATTGGGAAGCTATTCGCACCCATTCGCGGGTATCCTTAGCATGAGCCTTTCATAGAAGGATTTCACCGCTTAAAAACAGTGCGCACACTGTTAACACACACTATCAGCGTACACGCTGTTTTTAAGCCCTATTCCTCCCATCCGCCGACAACGCCAGCTGTTGCGCTATTCAGGGCATCGGCCTCTCCAGCCGTGTTATCGCACTTCTTGCTTCCACCAGAAAACTCTGTTAGGGCCAAACAGAGAAGTCTGTTAGGGCCAAACAGAAAACTCTGTTAGGGCCAAACAGAAAACTCTGTTAGGGCCAAACAGAAAACTTTGTTAGGGCCAAACAGAGAAGTCTGTGAAGGCCAAACAGAAAACTCTGTTAGGGCCAAACAGAGAAGTCTGTGAAGGCCAAACAGAAAACTCTGTTAGGGCCAAACAGAAAACTCTGTTAGGGCCAAACAGACTTCTCTGTTAGGGCCAAACAGAGAAGTCTGTGAAGGCCAAACAGAGAAGTCTGTGAAGGCCAACGCACGGCCAGTGCCAGTGGCGGTGTTTATAAGGCATCGCCAAACCCGTAAATGATTCCGCTAGAAATATAACCAGAACCTCATGAACTTTTGTAACGAGCGCATAACCATGCAGCGCATCATGTTGCAGCATGTAATGCTGCAAGCGCCCGCTCTACCCGCACAAGGGAGACTTGCGCACCTAGTATGCGCACCGTGCCGAAAAGCGGCGGACTGACCCGCGCACCCGTGAGCGCTACACGCAGTGGCATCATAAGATCGCCCAGTTTAACGCTGTGGGACTCAGCGTATGCCTTGATAAAGACTTCGGCATCAGCATCATTGAGTGAAGCAAGCGGTTCAAGCAGTTCCCGACTCAGTTCCAACAGCTCAATGGTCTTTGCTATATCCATCTTTTTGGGTACAAACTCGCTTGTTTGGGGAAGCGACGGTTCCGCAAAAAGATAGCGGAGTTTCTCCGGTATCTCGTGTAAAAACGAGACCCGCTCCTTGATAAGCGGAATGGCCTCAGTAAAGATACGACGTTGGGTTTTGTCCGGCGCAGCGTTGTTTTTGTTTTGTCCAAATAATCCCGCGTCTATGGCGTGGGGTAGAGCCAGCGCTGCAAGGTCTTCGTCGCTCTTCATGCGGATATACTGGCCGTTGTACCATTCCAGCTTCTTATAATCAAAGATCGCCGGCGCTTTATTCAGCTTCTCGATGCTGAAACACGCCTCCAGTTCCTCAAGGGTATACAGGTCTTTGCCCTCGGTATAGGACGCGCCGAGAAGCGCCACATAGTTAATCAGCGCCTCCGGCAGATAGCCCTGACGCCGGAACTCGTCAACGCTAGTTGCCCCATGACGCTTGGAGAGCTTTTTGCCATCCTGACCCATCACCATAGGTACATGGCAGAACGTCGGCGGATTCCAGCCAAAGCTCTGGTACAGAATTACATGAAGCGGTGTTGATGAAAGCCATTCCTGCGCCCGCAGTACATGGGTGATGCCCATGAGATGATCGTCCACCACGTTGGCGAGGTGATAGGTAGGAAAGCCATCGGACTTGAGTAGCACGGGATCAGGGTTGATGTCAGTATTCTGCCATTCAATATCGCCGAGTAGGTGATCGTGGAAGCGGGTTGTGTGATCAAGCGGGATTTTGAGCCGTATCACACACGGCTCGCCGTCAGCCGCCCGTCTTGCGGCATCCTCGCGCTTAACCGCACGGCAATAGCGGTCATAACCGGTTTCGCTAGAATGCGCTGCTTCCCGATCCGAGCGCACGGTTTCAAGCCGTTCAGGGGAACAAAAGCAGTAGTACGCCGTGTCTTTATCGATAAGGTCCAGCGCGTATTGCTGGTAGAGGGCAAGGCGTTCTGATTGGATATAGGGCGCGTAAGGCCCGCCGATATCCGGGCCTTCGTCCCAGTGCAGCCCCAGCCAGGCAAACGTGTTGTAGAGGTTCTGGACGTATGCTGTGTCAAAGCGTGAGCGGTCGGTATCCTCAAGCCGCAGGATAAAAGTGCCGCCACTGGCTTTGGCGAAAAGGTAGTTAAACAGGGCGGTTCTCACCCCGCCAATGTGCTGCAAGCCCGTAGGAGAGGGTGCGTAACGGTCTCGTGTTATCATGGACGGAGTATAGCACGGCGTCATTTCTGGAGCAAGCATGCGCTATGGCACGTCATGCAATGGCGAACCATGGAATAGCTGTTTACGGGATTGGTAAACCGAAGGATTGACACCGATATAGCGTCTGAAAGCGCGGTTAAACGAGGCGAGGCTCTGGAAGCCACATGAGAAGGCAATATCGGTAATCGACATATCTGAACTGGCGAGATAGTTTTCAGCGGTGCGCAAACGTATCCGTGTGAGGTGTTCGTGGAAGCCCTGACCAGTCTGCTCTTTCAGGAAGCGAGTCAGATAGAATTTACTCAAAGCCACTTCCCGTGCTGCATCTTCCAGCATAAAGGAGGGGTCGTCATGATTATCATAGAGGCAGGAAAAGATGCGCTCCAGCAGTTGTGTGTTATTTTTCTTGTTATAGTGAGTGCGGGCATCCTGTTGCGGCAGAGGCGGCGTGTTTCGTAGGAGTAGTGCTGCTATTTCGTAGAGTTTTGCCTTAATCAGCAGCCTGAAACCAGCCTCTTGGTGCTTGTATTCCGCGTCGATCTCCATGAGCAGACGCTCAAGGCTGTCATGCAGACTCTTGTCGGCACGTGCGCTGATAAGAGGGCGTTGTCCAAACACTGGTATCATCAGTTCGCGGTTCTGCAACTCGACGAGCGCCTCGTTAAAGATGTCTGGTCCAAATTGGAAGATACGCACTGCCGAATCCGCGCTTGAATCAAAGAACCCGTGTATAAGTCCTGTGTCAATCGTAACTATATCGCCCTCTCGTCCTACCCATGCCTTGCCGTTGATGTCCGCGTTAAAACTGCCCTTGAGTACATACAGCATTTCCATACGCTCGTGCCAGTGTTGCGGAAACCAGAAGGGAGAACGAGGGCTGTCCCATACCAGAAAAGGGAATGTCAGCTTAATGGGTTTTAGAGGTTCTTTTTCATAAAACGGCTGGTTCATAGAAATAGTATAACACGGTTCACGCTTTGTACATTAAGTTATTTTTATTATTTTAACACGCTTCGTCGTAGTATCCAGATACTCTATAGCCTTAATTTTCTGTATCGACTCATTATCTTCGGTGTCTATCAATTATTCGATCATATTTTCTGTTTTCTTCTTCTAATAATTCTAAACGAATCTTTTCCCGTTCCAACTTTAATTCTAAAGCCTTTTTCTCTTGCTTTAACTTTTTACTCTTATACGAAAAAAAGCATATAACACCCGGCAAGCCAATAAACACGCATAATACCGACACTATCTCTGTTATATCTATCATCAGATTATCCTTTGGAAGACAGTAGATGTCCGATTAGTTCCCTCGACGCTGTTCTCAGGCGGATCAGCACGCGCATTGCTAGGCCCCTGAACCACAAGAAGGCTCTGGCATAACAACCAAGACGAAACTATGAAACCAACACTTTTTCTCATATAAAGAAGCCTCCTAAAAAAGGTATCATGGTACATAGTATACTGAGTATAGTCTCTTTTGCCAAGAAGTCTTTGTAAACAATCTTGTCAAGAAGTGGTAACCCTTGTATAGCCAACCTTTTGCCCTCGCCTCTCCCGATTCCACAGATCACTGACGGTGATCCATACTGACGGTGATCCATCCAGAACACTGACTCAAGGGCCAGTCAGTATAACAACGCTTATACATACGTGCTCAATCCCTCTGAACGCACGGTGAATGAGCCATCGTTAGGGAAGCCAGGCGCACTTGTACCGTCATCGTTGTCCCAGCCTGCGGCCATCATTGCAACAGCAAGGAGGAGACCGCCGTTACCTGGCAGGTACAGGGGCAAGTCATCATGTTCGGCTTGGGCGTTGTGTCCGTTGCTGAGGTAGGTATTCTTGGGTGTGTGCATAAGGAGCAGATCAACGGCTTCATGACGCAAACCGAGCCGCGCTGCACACATCGCCATCATAGGAAAATCCCAACCCCACATTGAGGAACTATCCCAATCGCTTAAAACCCGTTTGAGTGTACGTTCCATTGTGTCACGATCTATGCCTTCACCAGGCAGTATGCCCAGCATAGCAAGCATGGACGGATGGTCGGTGTGGAACAGTGCTTCCGTGAACGTGGTCAGGCAGTTTTCGTGGGCAATATATACGCCATCATTGGTCGCAGGTGCGGCAAGCTTGTCGGCTACTTCCGTAAAATGCAGGTTCGGCGCTTCATCCATCCGCATAAGCCAGATATTCGCCATCCTCAGCGACCAGCGGAAGTACTCAAGCTCAAACCCGGGATTAAGCACTGTACACGGATCAAAGCGCTCCTGTGCAGGAATGAGCGGCGCTCCCAACACATAGCGCTCACCATCCCAGTGAGCAAAACTTGCCATAAACTCAGCAGTTTTCAGCACTACCTCCCGGTATTCCTCAAGAAAGACACGGCTTGGTTCGCGGCGATAGCAGAGTTCCGCCAGCATGATGGGATGCGGCTGCTGCCATACCAGCAGTACTGCAATTGACGAGGGCGAGCTATACCCCGACGGATCGCACATTTTTGGCCAGCGCGCGCCCAGGTAACCTTGCTGTGCGGCAATACTTAACGCTACAGGCAGTACCCGTTTATAGAAAGAAAGGCTTTTTTTCAATTCAGCGACACGATTCCATAAGGCAAAGTGGGCGCTGTGCCAATAATGCATCTCAAAGTGGAACTTACCATACCAACTGTTGCAAGTCAGACCAGTCTCAGCGGGCGGGTACACGCTCCGACTCTGTATCGCTGTGAGGTACTGGGAAAGCACAATACGCCGCTCAAGCTCAAAGGCACGCGGATCGCGTGAGCCGCTCAGATCAATGGCCGCGCCCTCGTTCCAATAGCGTTTCCAAAACGCAATACACGTTTTTTTACTCGTGGAGAAGTCTGTCGGCAGAACAGTGCGGTACTCTGGCGTGAAACGTATCGAACATTCAAGCATTTCATCAACGCCTCTCAGCGTAAGTGTGTGATTACTATCAAACATCACGCTTCCACCCGCGCCCACCAGAATCTGCGCCGCATAATGCGTCTCGTCCATGGTACGCTGCACTAAAAGACCTTGTTTACCCTGCCATTCCACGCTTGTAAGGTGTCTGCCGTCCCCGACTGGCTCCTCGCCAGCCTTTTTGTGGCTGGCATAGGGAAAGCTAAGCGTAAGCGCCAGCCCCTTGTTTACAAGGCTCGATATGACACGAACACAAATCGTATCCTCATCAGGATGTACCAGTGTCTCAACCTGAACCAACTTACCCTTCAGCAGAAAGCGTGATGTGAGGATACCTTCCCAGAGCGACAATTCCTGTTGCTCTGCAGTGTAGTGTTCATAAGACACGCCGGGCAGCTTCAGTCCCAGTCGCGCCATGTTCGCACGGTGGGCGTTCTGCCTCAGTCCTCTGAACAGCAGTTCCTGGTCATGTTCGTCAGTAGCATAGCCAACCGGACGCCCGAAGGTGTCATACTCGGTGAGTCTGAGTCGGCTATCGTCCTTTGGCGCGCCCGGATACCGATGCCACAGCCATTCGGACATGGTACAAAGGGGAAAAAGAGAAAAACGTTGCGGGAAACTTTGCAATCCAGTAAAGTCAACCGTGAAACAAAAGCGCCCATTCCCCAGTGAGAGTGGGTCTGCAGTTTTGGTTTTAATGAACACCGGATTATGCCGGCTTACCAGTGCTTGTCTATCAATCATAGTGATAGAGTCTAATGATGACAGCGCATATGTTCAATAGGCGGCAATGAGAGCGCATGACAGGCGACTGCGTGTCTAGCACTCCTGTATAGGCACTGACCGTATCTGGTACCACGTGTCCGCCATACTCAGCGCCAGCTTCGCACGAGCTTCGCCTGTATCTTAATCCTCTCATGCGGAGATTCAAAAATTTTCCTAATACACTTGCCATTTCTTGTAAATCCTGCTATAATAGTAATATGGATGTGAGGAAGTGTCAGATGTCCACTGGCCATCTGCTTGTTTACAGCTTACCTTCTCATTGCTTGATGTCGGATACGTATCCGAATGGTTCGTGTTTGATTATACGGCATGAGAGTAATACTATAGCAGGTAAAATTTGTAAATCTCTCCATTATTAGAATTTTTTCCCTATATAGCACTCGTAAACAAATATGTAGAGGCTTTTTCATCACGCTGGGATGCGGTTGGTTCTCAGTATCGATGTTTGATTCACCTGAATCAGTTTCTGATTTCCCTGAATCAGTTTCTGATTTCCCTGAATCAAAGTCTGATTTCCCTGAATCAAAGTCTGATTTCCCTGAATCAGTTTCTGATTTCCCTGAATCAAGTTTTGATTTCCCTGAATCAGACTTTGATTCACCTAAATATTTACAAAAGAAGGAGGGATTTTGTGGAGTGTCAGACGATCTGACGCTCCTGTCAGGAACGATGGCGCGCCATCAGCATGAGTGTTCGGATAGCACCCGTTATCAAGTATTGTAACAAGCACAGCCTGTTGAGGAGAAAAACAGAATGAGTAGTTTTATGCCAAACGTGGAAAGAAAGTTCTCAGAGTTTGCTGATAACTTCGTGGAGGCAACAGAGGAACTTGCCACTACACTGGGAATACCAGCGGAGGCGGTAACAGAACAAAAAACGCAACACACAGCGTATATCGCTGCGTTTAACGCTTGCAAGTCGCCAAACGCGGAACCTATTGACCACGAAGAGCGCAGGGAAAAGAGAAATGCTCTTGAACTGGTAATACGCAAACTCAAGAACGCATACATCGATGGAGACCCAAAGGGCGTGGTAACCAACGAGATACGGATGCGGTTCGGACTGCCCCCGAAAGATACAACGCACACGCCTGTAAACCCGCCGACCGAGACTCCGTCGTTCAATATGGACTTAGGGGGATACCTGAACATAGTCGTGCGACATTCCTCAAGACCGAACAATTACAGCGGCGCGGTGTTGTTCTACAGGGTGAGCGACGAGCCGGTTACGAGTCATAAGGACCTGACCACATCGAAACTGCTTACGCGCATAAAGGAGATGTTGGTTTTTGAAGACGCTGAGCGACTGAAGACGTTGTATGCGGCGCTATGCTGGCAGAACGAGAAGGGACAACTGGGGCCACCCTCGCCGATTCAGTCAATCATTATCGTCTAGGGCCTATTGGTGAGAGGCTGGAGCGCGCGCAGTCTTGAGCGCGCGGCGGGAGGCGTTCCCTAAAAGCAGGTGTTGCCTGTGGGAACCACCACTGAAAAAGGGCGCACTAACTATACGAAGAGTTCGTATGGCGCGTGGTTATGCAAGACGGCGATTCGCTGTCCGCATGACTTTTTTAGGAGGAGCATTATGAAACGTAAACAGTTACTTTCGGGAATACTCGGCGTAATGCTGGTATTCGGATTGGTACTGACAGGGTGTGATAACATCCTGGGAAACAATGATGACGATAACAACGGCGGCACTATCTACACAGTAACGTATAACACCGGCGAGGGAGGCGGCACGGCGTCGGCTGCTCAATCCGTTGCGTCCGGGACACGTATCACACTACCTGACAAGGGCAGTATGACTGCGTCCGGGAAAACCTTTGCTGGCTGGAAAGTGGGGACGCAGACCTATGCGGCGGGCGCAAGCTATACCGTAACAGCCGATGTAACCTTTACCGCGCAATGGGTTAGCTCCACCGGCACTACCTACACGGTAACGTATGCTGCTGGCGAGGGAAGCGGCGCAGTGCCAGCTACTCAATCCGATGTGGTGTCCGGGGTAAGTATCGCGTTGCCTGGTCAAGGCAGTATGACCGCGCCGTCCGGGAAAATCTTTGGCGGCTGGAGCGCGGGGACAGAGACCTTTGCGGCGGGCGCAAGCTATACCGTAACAGCCGATGTAACCTTTACCGCGCAATGGAGGGTTTCAGGCGGCACTACCTACACAGTAATGTATAATGGCAACGGCAATACCGGCGGCACGGCCCCGGTTGACAGCAGTTCGCCCTATGCGTCCGGCATAACAGTTACGGTGCTTGGCAATACCGGCAGCCTGGTAAAAACCGGCTCTACTTTCGCCGGATGGAATACCGCAGCTGGTGGAAGCGGAACATCCTACGCGGCGGGCGCAAGGTTTACTATCAACAGTAATACGGTACTCTACGCCCAATGGACGACTTCCGGCGGCAACGGTAGCGATACGGTAACCGGTGCCGGCCTCTCTACCCTGACCCTGTCCGGCCAGCAAGTGTATACGGACACTTCGGATGTTGATGACGATTACCCCACCTATACGGTCTACAACGGAAGCATTACCGGTATTACTGGTCGGGCTTACGATTATGACGCGAATGAACACGTCGCTATTGGCGGGACTGGAAGTATCACAAACGGGAAGTTGAGTTTTACTATTGGCACACCCACACCAGTACCTGCAACATTGGACCATGTGATGGCTGGGACTCTTGAGATTTTTTCCGAGGTTACCTGCTCTACGCCCATTTCTAGCGTACAGGCCGCCTTGCTGAGATTGGAACCACCCAACAACAGTGGCTATTACTACCTGGATAACAACACCGTTACTGAATACGAAGCGGTGGCCGTGGGTTATTTTTATGTTGACCGGGATATTACTATTACCGGGACGGGACGAACCGTAACTCAGACCAGAGAGGGTATAACGTCCACCGCAATAGTTCCAAACGTTACGATGACGCTGAAAACGGGCTGGAATGTACTCTCCATAAAAGAGGCAATTACGAAGACCAGCAGTACTTCTAGAACATTTACGTACAGCTTTTCCGCTGGCGACGCCGGCGGGAAGTGGGTCCTGGACTAATCCCTTTCCGGGCAATTTTTTAAATCGCCCCTGTCAAACGGCGGGGACGGCAAGATAGCGTATTCCAACGCTCAAGAGTGAACGTAGGCAGCGCATACAGGAAACGTCGCCAAAACATAACGCGCTATACGAAGAGTTCGTATAGCGCGTTGTTATGTGGAACGGCGATTTGCTGTCCGCAGTATTGAGGCTGGAGCGATGGAACCCAGACCTACGCGGCAGGCTCAAGCTATACCGTAACAGCCAATGTAACCTTTACTGCGCAATGGATTGACTCCAGCGGCACTCAATATACGGTAACGTATAACATCGACGAGGGAAGCGGTACAGCGCCAGCTATTCAGTCCGATGGGAAGATAGCGGACGGGGAAGAGATTATTATTTAGGTTGCAGTTCAGGGATTTTGGACAGACAGAAGCTGTAGACGGCATCGACTTTGGAGCGTGCGCTTTTGCTATGGGTTCATCTATCAGCATTTCATTATTAGATGCGGAGTATTTCGTCATTAACCATGCTATCAGTATGGTAATAAGGCGGGGGTTTTGTCAAGCTGTGTACCCTTTAGGACCATGAGGAGCGCCAGGCACTGAGTCCGTCTGGGAAGAAACCGGGCGGCTTTTTTTCAATGAGCAATGGGCGGGGAGTGAAAACACGGCGGGAAGCACTGATTGCACCAACATAGTTGGCGAATTCTCGATTGAATAAATCAGCGCTTCCTTAGCTTTGCCTGTTGGTTTTGTCGTGAAAAGTAATTGATAAGCTTTTGCTATTTGAGATATATTATTATAAGAAACTGGCAGGACAGACATGGATATTGAATTAAGCAATGAAGCGGTAAGACAGTACAAACGGTTGAACGAACCTGATTTAAGCCGGATTACCGCCGCGATAGATAAACTGGAACGGGAACCTCCCGAAGGCGATATTAAAAGGTTACAAGGTAAAGACGGCTACCGCGTCCGGCTAGGAAGGTACCGGATAATTTTTGACCTTGAGCCCGACAGGGTTTATATCTATAAAATAGTCCCGCGAGGAAAGGCATACAAGGAGTAAGGCTTATGAATGCTACCGCTATAAGAGGAGAATTAAAAGACTATATCGACGCGATACCGGACGGCAATCTTGAAATGGTGCGCCCCATCCTTTCTTTTCTTGCCCGAACAGCGTCCGCCGATGAGCCGCTTGTTATCGAAACAGACTTAACCGATGAGGAAAGAGCCGTAATTAAAGAAGGCCGACGGGAACGGGCAGAACACCCAGAAAACTTCATCCCCTGGACAGAGGTGCGCAGCGGCTAAACGGAAACGGCGCTTTGATACCCTTGACGAGTAACGCAAAGGCGACCGGCACTGCTGAAAAAAGCGCCGAGTGCCATCCGCGTCGTCCGTCAGGGCGGACAAGTGAAGAGGAAAGAAGGGCTGTGTGGGGAAACCGGGCGACCTTTTTTTTACACAATGACAGGGGACGGGGCTGAGACCGATCTCGGTGGTTTTTGTTTGGGGGAAAAGCGCTTCCTGCGGCAATGGACTGGATGCGGTATAGTTGGGCATGGACGATGGCATTGAATTCAACGGAGCGACATTCAGGCACGGCATAAACGAAGCAGACATACGCTGGGCTGTAACACATCCGCTTTACGAAGACCTTTTGGAGGGCTTTATGAATAAATATCTGGTCATTGCTATGATACCAAGCGGCGGTTACTTGAGATAATGTATAACCGCATTGACGATGATACTGTCAATATATTTCACACGATGAAATGTACAAAGAAATATCTCCCCTGGTGGGTTTTAGGAGGCAGCAATGGCGCGTATGACAGAAGAAGAAGCCGCGTTGGACGATGAGGTAACCCGCAATCCGCCCAATGTTGCCAGGAGACTGGGGCGGTTTTTTTACCGACCGCCGCGACCGTATGGTAATGCTGGATCAATTCTCCGCGGGATACGTCAAGTCCGCCGCCGAAGCCGAACACAAACCCCAAATAGATGGATATGACTAGCGAAGCATACGATGCTCTGGATGAACTTTTGACCAAAACAACCTCCAAAGTTGTTCCGAACCGTTTGCGTCCTTCTTCCGGCAGGGCTGTCCGTATGATAGCGGTCGACAGCCTTTCAGAAGACTATCTCTTTACGAAAGCGATTGCCGGTCATAAAACTCCTACGGAAATTATCGACGAGCTGGTTAGAAAGGAATTAGCTGAAACCAGGTAGCACACTGGTGTCAGTCGCCAAATTTCGGGAGGTGCCGTGAAAGAACGGACTGTATACGACAGTGGCCGTATGTACGTTATGTGAAACTTTTTACCCTCTGGTATTGACAACCTTGAAATTGGGGTGTAGCTTGAATGAAGCAACAAAAAACTTGAACGGATTCGGCAGGGCGGCTTTTCCAGGGCATTGGCGCAGGGAGGCCAGCTATATGAAGAGGCGCTATGGAGCAGTGAACGGGAAACGCTGTGTTGCTTCTGCCATAATGCCTCCTCACCTTCTGGCGGGCAGGGGAATTTCTATGCGTTTATCCTGTTTGAGGCTTGACAAGATCGAATATGAATGTGAGAATACTTATATATTGATTTTGGACGATTAACTCAGTGGCGAGAGTGCTACCTTCACACGGTAGAAGTCGCTGGTTCAAATCCAGCATCGTCCATACATGAAACATATTTTGCTCAGTCTGTTCGTTGTTGCGTTTTTTGCGTCCTGTTCCGCTCAAATCAATGGTTCCCTTAATGTTGATGCTTCCGCTGATGTCACTCTTCGCGCCGCTCTGGAGCCGCGTATAGCTACGCTCATTCGTGCCTTGTCCCGTGTAAGCGGTGGAACCGGTACTCAAATCATTGACGGCCCCTCTATCGGGCGCTCTATGGCTGTTGCACCGGGGATCAAGGCCGTGTCTTTCACTAATGTAAACAGTTCAACCATTGAGGGGACGATCAGCCTATACCGTGTTGATGAGTTTCTGGCCATCCCTTCACGGGTAGTGACGACCCGTTTTATCACTTACGAGCAAAGCGGCGCGGGTGGGCAAATCACCATACATCTGGACCGGAGTTCAGGGCCTCAGATCATTCCGCTTATATCACGAGACATAGTTGATTACCTTACTGCGCTCATGGCGCCAGTCGTTACCGGCGAAACGCTTTCCCGCGCCGACTATCTCGATCTGGTAAGTAATATATATGGGAAACCAGTGGCTGACGAGATGGCTGCTGCCCGTATCCGCGCCTCAATCGCCTTCCCTGGTACGGTTATTGCCATCAAAGGAGGCGTGGCTGTTGATAATCGCGCTGAATTCGACATCCCCCTTCTTGACCTGCTCGTGCTTGAACGCGACTTAGACTATCAGGTGAACTGGTGATCTAAAAAGCGCCCCCTGTTTGAGGGCGCTTTTTGCTATTCGTCTTCGAGAGCCGCCATTGCGGGCGTCTGCTCCAGAGACTTGCGCGGGCGACCCACGCCACGCTTCACGACTGGTTCATTTTCGTTGCTTGTTTCCGTGTTAGGCGCACTCGTAGCATTGGCTGCCGCTGCCTCTTGAGAAGCAGCGGGCGCGTCCTTATCCGGGAACATGAGTTTACGCACTTTAGCCTCTACCTCTTTGGTAAACTCTGGGTGTTCCTCAAGATAGATTCTGGCGTTGTCCCGTCCCTGTCCAACCTTTTCCTCGCCATAGGCATACCAGGCGCCTTTTTTGTCGATAATCTCGTACTTGACCGCCGCATCAAGGATACTTGCCGCTGAGGAAACACCTTTGCCGAATATAATTTCAAGCTCGGCGCGTCTGAACGGCGGCGCGACTTTGTTCTTCAAGACCTTGACCCGTACACGGTTTCCAATAGCATCAGAGTCTCCCTTCTCAATGGTCTCAACCTTGCGCACCTCAAGCCGTATCGAAGCGTAGAACTTGAGCGCGTTACCACCGGTGGTAGTTTCTGGGTTCCCAAACATAACCCCGATCTTCATGCGAATCTGGTTGATGAAGATGAGAATAGCGTGGGACTTACCAATAATGGCAGTCAGCTTCCGCATGGCCTGACTCATCAGCCGCGCCTGAAGCCCCATCTGAGCATCACCCATGTCGCCATCAATTTCCGACCGCGGAGTCAATGCCGCCACTGAATCTACCACGATCACGTCCACCGCGCCAGAACGCACCAGGCTTTCTGTGATCTCAAGTGCCTGTTCGCCGTTGTCCGGCTGGGAAATCCACAACTCCTCGATATTGACACCGAGGTTTTTTGCGTAAACCGGGTCCAAGGCGTGTTCTGCGTCAACAAACGCGGCAATACCCCCCAGTTTCTGGGCCTCAGCAATGGCATGGAGCGCCAGCGTTGTCTTACCCGAAGACTCTGGCCCGTAGATTTCAACGATGCGCCCACGCGGATAGCCGCCAATGCCCAGCGCCTCATCCAGCAGTATGGAACCAGATGGAATAACCTCAATGCCAATCGCGTTGGCATGATCCCCCAGCTTCATAATTGAGCCAGAACCAAACTGTTTCTCAATCTGGAGACGGGCAGCCTCCAGCGCTTTTGCCTTTTCTTCATTTGAACTCAAGGGATTCCCCTTGGGTTTTTCAGAATCATTCATCCTTGCCATGTTTTTCTCCTTCTTATCTTTCTATAAGGACGATCATATCAGTGTTTGCTTCAATGTTTCTTCCCTATTCCTCTATAAGGACGTTCATATCAATGTTTGCTTCAAAGATTCTTCTTCTATAACATATTTCCAATGAATTGGCTATGGACTATTCCAGTTCCAGCGTGATGATGGTATCAGACGTGAGTGGGGTTCCGACGGGCGGATTCTGGTAACGAACCCAGCCATCACCCCTTAGCTCAATGTGCAGGTCGTCGCGGAGCAGAAGCGGCATGAGTTCGCGTTTGGAATAACCGGTGAAGTCAGGAACCACACCGTCAACAAGCAGCGAGGTGCTGTTTTCAAGAAGAATCGTGCCAGAGTGATCGAGTTGCTGGTTCTTTCCACGAGGGATTCCAAGATAATCAACCAAGGCTTCGGCAGCTTCCCTGATGCGGGGCGCCGCGATTCTGCTTCCATAATAAGAACCAGTTTGCGGCTTCACGATCACCATGTACAGAATCAGGGAAGGGGAATCTGCCGGGAGCATAGCAATACAACTGGCAATATAGTCGGTTTCAGAATAGGCATTGGTGAGCGGATCGATCATCTGTCCCGTACCAGTTTTCACCGACATAGCAAGGTCTTCCATAGTGGCGCGCCAGGCAATGCCATTTTCCGACGAGGTAACGTCAGCCATATAGGAACGAATCGCCCGGGCGGTTTCAGGTTTGATCACCTGTCTCGGAGTGCTGGTCTCAAAGACTCGTTCGATCTGGCCGTCCTCTGAGCGGATCATGGACACCACCCGAGGCTGTACGAGGAGACCGTCGTTGGCCACAGCAGTGGCGGCCTGCAATATCTGGAGCGCGGATACCGCAATTTCCTGACCCATGGCGATAGTCGGCTTGGAACGCGCCGACCACTGACGTGTACTCGCAAGCACGCCCGCGGTTTCACCAGGATTGCCCGCGCCAATTTTGCTGCCAAAGCCCAAGTTCCGTAAGGTCTGATAAAACGGATCGATTTCAATCCGGTCGGATGCGTAGGCAGCACCAGTATTACAGGAGTAGGTCAGAATCTCTTTGGCGCTTACCCTGCCATGAACGCTCAGACAGTTGATCACCACCCGTTCCCCCAGTCCGGTAACGTGTTCGTAGTGGCCATTGCAGACAAAGGTCGTGTTACCCGTGATGGAGCCGGAGTCAAGAAGTGCGGTAATGGAAAAAATCTTGAACACCGAGCCTGGCTCATACGACCAGACCGCCGGACGATAGGTCAGGGCATTCTCACTGGCGGAGCGGATGTCGTTAGGATCAAAGTCAGGCAGAGAAGCTGCGCCCAGAAGATCGCCAGTACGCGGGTCCATTGCCATAAGCATGACTGACTCGGCGTTATTCTCGACCAGGGCTGCCCGCGCTATCTCCTCAAGTTTGTATTGGATGTTGACGTCTATGGTCAGGATAACCTGATTCCCATTGAGGTTTCCCTGTGCGCTCAGGTCTTTCTCAAAGGCAAACTCAATTCCCTCAAGACCCATGCCCTCATCCCCTACAAAGCCCAGAATCTGGCTTGCCAGCGTTTTCTCAGGATAGACCCGCCCCGAAGCTGCCTCAATGTTCACTCCTTTGAGCGATTGCTTCTGGAGTTCCTCAATTTGCTGTATAACATCCTGGTCAACCCGCCTCTTGAGATAGATAAAGTCTGAGGAGGAGTTAGTGATTCGGCGGTGGATTTCCGCAGCCGGCATATCCAATATCGGGGAGAGCGCCTGACTGAAGACCGTAAGATCGCTGATCTCTGGCCGCCATACCGTAACGTTACCCTGACGGGTGGGCAAAGCTAGAATGTGGCCGTTTCGGTCGAGGATGGCGCCACGCTCAGCATTGCTTCGCTCTGGAACCACAGCTTCCTGGTTGTTTGGATCAAGCATGAGCCTGCCATAGCGAACCAGAATAAGCGCCGCGAGCATGATGAATAAGCCCCAAAAAGCGCTCACCCGCCACGGCTTAATGATAAACCCTTTTGATTCTTTAGCAGACATTTCCCTATTCACTCAATTCCCCAAAACTTTTCCTATTATACTGTGTATCGGAATAGGTCCGTAAGAACGAGAGTCGTACGATTGCAGGCTATTGTCCCCAAGCGCGATGAACTGGCCGTTTGCCGTGATACCAGCGCAACGCTTCACCGCAATATCCCCCATAGGCGTGTAAAAAATGACCACATCGCCCTTCTTTGGCATTGCCCAGAAAAAAAGATAGCGCTCTGACCAGGGAAAGCGCAGACCATAGTAACACCGGTCAACCATGAGAACTGTACCCGGCTGTATGGCCGGCAACATGGACTGTCCCTCGGTGATCACAAAATCAAAAATGAATAGCTTTATCATCAGCGCGATAAAGAACGCGGCCAGAATCGCCCGACCCATTTCCCGATCCGTAACTGTGTTTTCCATCGTCTAGTTCCTAAGTCTAGTATAATCATTCCCTTTTTTTGTGTCGATAAAGTACCCATGACGCGTGAATTATTGATCCAACAGCAAGTTAAAAGGCAGAGATATGTTACCCCGCCCATTGGGGAACAGTCG
The DNA here is from genome assembly GCA_031267685.1 of Treponema sp. Lineage (GTDB taxonomy): Bacteria > Spirochaetota > Spirochaetia > Treponematales > Breznakiellaceae > JAIRMT01. The sequence continues at coordinate 21,778 of JAIRYV010000083.1, read as the reverse complement.
CTTAAAGAACACTCTGAACGCTCGTCTGTGTATGCGCTTCAGCGTTATGATTTACCCATCGGTTCTAACACAAATCCGTTGATCCAACAGATCAAGCAAAATCCGATTTCGCCGGATCGATATAAGAGAAACGGCTCAAGTGGGGCAGTGTCTCGTGCATATATGCCGAATTTGGTCTCGTCGGCAAATACACAGGCAAATATGCGGGTGATCCATTCTGACATCAAGCCCGCGCCGCTCCCTCGTCAGGGCCTCCACTTGGCTCTGCTCGTACCCCTATTCGTCATAGGCGGATTGGTCGCTTTCTCCATTATCGCACTTAATTGGCCGGAAGCAGGCGTTACTCAGAGACTGGCGCTGTTCCCCTGGAGCGCAGGCACTATCAGCCTTGAACCCGGAACCAACGACAAGCAGATCAATTCCAGTATGGAATTCTATGCTGGCCTCTCTACATCTACCTCAGGCGTCAACGAGATCGTTTCCCTTAACATAATGGAAACCTTTGAGTGGGAAGAGTACATAGTGCAACGGGGAGATACTATCTCCGGCATTGCTCAGGAATACGCGCTTTCAATGGACGCTATCATTGCTTCCAATAACATTACCAACGCTGGTCTACTCAGAATTGGTGAAAAGCTCAAAATCCCCAACATGGATGGGATTCCTTACACGGTTAAACGGGGCGATACCTTAGAAAAAATCTCAAAGACCATGGGTGTTCCTTTTACCGCGATTCTGGATGCTAACGATATTCAGGATTCAAACATAAAGATAGATACAGTATTGTTTATCCCGGGCGCAAAGATGAAGAAAGATGATCTTAACAAGGCTCTGGGCATAAGTATTGGAGGCGAATCCTTTGTCTATCCAATACGAGGGCGCCTGACCTCTCCCTTTGGTTGGCGGGACGACCCTATTACCGGCGCAAGAACGTATCACACGGCGCTGGACATCGCGGCAGCTCTCGGAACGCCAATAAAGGCTTCAATGAAGGGTACGGTTTCCTCTGCCGGACAGAATGCAATATATGGAAAATTTGTCATCATTACTCATAGTAATGGCTATCAGAGCATGTATGGACACATGAGCGCTATCTCGGTAGCCCAAGGAACCTCAGTGGATCAGGGTGTCAAGATTGGTGAGGTTGGTAGTACCGGAAGGAGTACAGGCCCACACCTCCATTTTGCCTTATTCAAGAATGGACGGGCTGTTGACCCGCTTGAATTTTTAAAGTAAAAAATCCCAGCCTCAGAGTGCGGGGAAAACCCGCGTTCTGAGGCATTGAGCCACGCGCCATAGAAGCGCATGGATTGAAACAAACAGGATAAAGACGTATACTACCGGGCATTGAAAAAGTCCCGTGCGGAGGAATTATGCGGAAGTTAGTGTTGATACTTATTGCTTTGATTGCGGCTGTTACTTTTATCAGAGCTTTTGACCAACCCGGGAAAACATCGGAACAAGCGGTGATTCCCGTATTTGAAATCGAAACAATCGAATTGGAATAGCCAATATCTTTGAGCATGAGACTTGCTACACAGCAACGCTGAAGCCTCTCTTTGGGAGCTTCACTTTGCATTTAGCCGTATTTGAAGTATGCTAGTCTCATGTTAATACATTGTTATCCTGAATTTGTGCCTATTAGCTTTGAATTTCAGAGACTGATTCAAGATCAGCTCTGCAAAACGCAGGATGGTGTTTCAGAATATACCTTCGCTAACCTTTACCTGTTCAGGAAGCGTTATGGCTATCAAGTCTGCCTGAGCAGAGACGGTGATTTACTTATCTCCGGTGAACGGGACGGGCATCGCTTCTTTATGACCCCGTGCGCTCTCCCAGACCATGAAACGCTTGCCAGCCTCTTCACAGACCACGATTACTGGAAGAACATCCCTGACTCGGTACTCGCGGGCAGTGAGGAACGCGTCGGGGAATGGGGCATAGAACTGAGCGAGGATCGGGACAACTTCGACTATCTCTACCTCAGAACCGAGCTTGCTGAACTGTCTGGCAAGAAGTTTCACAAGAAGCGGAATCTGGTAAACGCCTTTCTTAACGCCTATAACTATGAGGTAAAGCCCTTAGACGCGGGGCTGGCGCCAGACGCGCTTAAAGTCCTTGAGCGCTGGCATAGGGATAAGGGCGACGAGGGCGACTATGTGGCCTCCCGTGAAGTGCTGGAACACTTTGACGAGTTTGGTATGCAAGGAGCCATGTACTATATCAATGGTCGTCCGACTGGCTGGTGCCTTGGGGAAAGTCTTGCCGGTGGCTCGATGTTCGCCATTCATTTTGAGAAGGGCATCGACGAATACAAAGGCATCTATCAGTTTATCAACCAAGCCTTTGCCGCGTCCCTACCTGAAACCTGCGTCCACATCAATCGCGAACAGGACCTCGGTAACGAGGGCTTACGTCAGGCAAAGATGACCTATCGGCCTGTGGGCTTTGTGCGTAAGCGCATTGGACGCTTGAAGGGGCTATAAACCATGAAAGCGCCAACCATGCTGGTAGTTTCGGATTCCCATAGCAACTACAGTTCTCTTGCTGCGATTCTGCACTGGGTAAAGTGCCGCGATATTGGCGCGTTTGTTTTTCTGGGCGATGGAATCAGTGATCTTGCATACGCATCAGACCTTGCTGGTTTTTATCCAACATGGAACATGGTTCATGGCAACGGGGATTGGCAGAGCGATGTCCCTCTTTCCACAACGCTGGAATTCGCAGGACATAGGTTCTTCCTCTGTCATGGGCATATAAACAGGGTTAAGGAAAGCCTTTCGTCGCTGATTGTTCATGCACAGGCGGCGGGTGCGGAGGTCGCCTTGTACGGGCATACTCACATGGCCTTTTGGGACGAGATCAACGGCATCCTTGCGCTGAACCCAGGAAGCGCGGGACGTCCTCGTCCAAACGCGCCCGCGTCCTTTGCCACGATTAGCTGCCCCACGGACGAATGGTTTGATATTCACTACTGGGCTATTGAGCTTGGCGGGTTCGCACCTTTCTTGCGGGGACGAAGTTTCCGGCGCATATCCAGCTGGGACTTACCAGGTTCCTACTAGCAAGGCTTTATCGTCAGAAAAAATAGCCATAAGCCTGAACTTATGCCAAACACACAGGCAGCTGTGAAGATGTCTGAAAGCCTCGTTTCAGGGTACTCCTTCAGACATCATCAAGTGTCAGACACCACCGTATCAAAGTGTTTGATAGTACCGTATCAAGATGTTTCACGGCAAGATTGCTATATCTAAGTAATGCCGCCCATCATGGCGCCAATGCGACGCTCATCGGTTTTGGCGGCGTTCACCACGCCTACTATGGCACCTTTGGACAGAGCAGCAATGCGATCGCAGAGGCTGAGTAACTCGTCCAGCTCAAACGATACCAGTAAGACAGCCTGCCCCTTGTCCCTCTCCGCGATAATACGCTGGTGTATGTATTCTATAGCGCCTACATCAAGACCACGTGTGGGCTGCGATACAATGAGTAAGCGCGGCGAAAGGTTAATCTCACGGGCAATAATCACCTTCTGCTGATTGCCGCCAGACATACTCCGCGTCAGGGTAGCGCCGCCGTTTCCAGCGCGTATGTCGAACTCCGCAATCCGGTCTGCCGCGTGCTTATATATAGAAGGAAACCGCAGAAAGCCAAACCGGTTCGAAAAGCGCTTCTCTCGAAAGGTCTTGAGGATAAGGTTCTCATCAACACGGAAGTCCAGTACCAGTCCATACTTATGGCGATCCTCTGGCACCATGCCCATTCCTGCGAGGATGCGCGTGCGGATGCTCTCATGGCTGATATTCTTACTATTGAGCAAGATACGGCCACTCTTCACCGGCTCCAGACCAGCGATGGCGGCAACAAGCTCCGCCTGTCCATTCCCGTCTACACCGGCGATACCCATGATCTCGCCGGCGAAAACATCAAGCGAGAGATTACGCACCGCCGGAACACCATGCGCACCCATGACCGTCAGGTTTTCTATCCGCAAAACCACGTCTCTGAGCATTGCTGGTCTCTTGCCAATGCGGAAACTCACGACACGTCCTACCATCAGTTCTGCGAGCGTGTCTTCAGAAACCTCGGTGTCAGACATGTTTACCGTAGTGATATGCTTTCCCTGCCGCAGTATCGTACACCGGTCCGCGATGGCTTTTATCTCCTTGAGCTTGTGCGTGATAAAGATGATGGTCTTCCCTTCATCCTTGAGCCTGTGAAAGATTGCTAACAGTTCATCGATCTCCTGTGGCGTAAGTACAGCGCTTGGCTCGTCAAAGATGAGGATATCCGCATCTCGGTAGAGGATTTTGAGTATCTCAACCCGCTGCTGCATACCGACAGTGATGTTTTCAATGCGCGCCTTTGGATCAACAGCAAGGCCGTAGCGTTTTGACAGCGATGCAACCCGCTGGCGTGCGCTTTCCAGGTCGAGCTTGCCCCACTTGTCGCGCGGCTCCAGCCCCAGCACGATGTTTTCTGTTACGGTGAAGTTATGCACTAGCTTAAAGTGTTGGTGAACCATGCCGATTCTGAGCGCAGTTGCGTCATTGGGGCTATGGATATGCGCCTCCTGGCCTCGTATCCTGATGATGCCCTCGTCCGCTTCATACAGGCCGAACAGTATGGACATGAGCGTAGACTTTCCCGCGCCATTTTCCCCCAAGAGCGCGTGAATCTCGCCTTCCTCAACCTCAAAGCAAACCCGGTCATTGGCAATGACTCCCGGAAAGACTTTGGTAATATTCAGCATCTCAATAGCTTTAGCCACAGCGTATCCTTTGTATTGAATACTTTGAATAATAAGTTACAAGTATGTCTCTGGCAAGCATCATAATAGCTATGCGCGACCTTTTTACGCAGTATGTTTTTCGCAAAATCAATGGGGGCAGATAGAAATAATAGTACTATTGCGCTTGCCACTGTCAAAATTGAGTGTATAATCTCTGTATTATGATGAGAAATTTGTTGTTTTCCCGATCTAATTGTGGTATTTTTACGCACTTGTGGCTTAGCGTGCTGGTTTTTTGTGGGATAGCGCCACTTGGAGCTGCGCCGCAGACACTTTCGCTTGAAGAGGCAATGGAAATGGCAGTGGCGCAGAGCCTGAGTCTGCAAAAAAACAGCATTGATGTGGCCACAGCAGGGTTTGCGGCAAAAAGTACCTGGTCAGAGATTCTATCAGTGGTGAATCCAAGCCTTTTGCTTAGCTATGGGGATAACCTGTTCAGTGGCGATGGGTTTCAGTTCGACAAGGCCAACGGCAGCTTTAGTATTCAGGCTGGAGTGAACATCTCCTTTAACACGGGCTTGCCTCAGACCATACGGCTCACGAGTCTGGCTTATCAGAGCCAGCTTCTAACGTATGAAAATGCACGGCGGGTGGTGGAGCGTGATGTAACAAGAACTTTTTACAGCAGGATCGCAGACCGGAATACTCGGATGAATCGTGAGCGGGCGCTGGAGCTGGCAGAAAAACAGTATGAGCGCAATCGTGTTTCCTTTGAGTACGGGCTGACCTCGCGGCTTGACTATCTGCGAAGCCAGCTCAGCGTAGAAACAGCGCGACTCAGTTTGAATCAGCAAGAGGCAGTCTACGCGGCTAATATGCGGAATTTCCTCACCACTCTGGGGTTGGACTATGATCCAGAGATAACGCTTGCCGGTGAACTTAACATCGTTAAGATTGATCTTGATCCAGAGCCTTTGATTCAGCAGCACTTGTTTCAACGGCTGGATATACTTATGCAGCAACAGGTGATACAACGAACTGAGCTACAGGTGAAACAGCAAACCTTTGCACCGTGGTTAAGCGCGTCTGTGCAGTATCAAGCCGGCACTGCCCCTGCTGGTAATCAGCCCCGCGTCGGCGCGACGGCGTGGGGAGCGGACATGCAGTTCGCGGACCGGCTCTCGACTAGTGTAACACTAACGATTCCGATCAATAACTGGATTCCGGGTACGAGTGCGAACCGTCAGCTTCGCTCTGCAAACGAAACGGTTGAAAAAGCGCGGATCGATATGCAAACGATTGAGAATAATGCCCGCAACGAGATTCGTTCCCTGACGGACAGCCTGCGAAACTCGTGGTTCAGCATTGAGATAGCGCGGCTTCAAGTGGAAATCGCGGAACAGACCTATTCCCTGAGCGAGGAGGGCTTCCAGCAAGGCGTTGTGGAAACGCTGACGCTGGAAGAAAACCGAAACAGCCTTTCAAGCGCTCAAGACCAGCTTCTGAGTACCGAGCATACCTACTATGGCTTTATGCTTGACCTTGCCTCGGCACTTAATATCAGTATTCAAGATTTGATAACTATAAGGGAAGATTAAGATATGAATCCTGTTAAGAAGATTGAAAAGCCTCGCAAAAAGGTTACTTTGATTGTCAGTATAGTACTTGGGCTTATTATCGTGGCCTTTGGAGTACTGATAGGAACGTCGTTGATCAATGGCGGCAGTTCTCAGACTGCAATGTCCGGCACCAGCGCACCGCGCGGCGCAATGGGTGGCGCTGGACCAGGTGGCAGTGGCGCAATGGGTGGCGCTGGACCAGCCGCTGGCGGTGGCGCAGCACGGCAAGCCACGATAGTACGCACTGAAGCAGTGAACCTGAGTACCATTGAAACCAGTGTTATCCTTAACGGCGACATCCTGCTTGGTTCCCCGCAGGTTTCACTGTACGCAACACTTCCACAGGGAGTTTCAAACGCAAAGCTCGTTGAAACTCGCTTTAAACTTGGAGATGTTGTTAGGCAAGGCGATACTGTGGCGATGGTAGACCCGTCAAGACCGGGCGCTTCCTATTCCCGCAGTCCAGTCATCTCCACAGCCAGCGGCACGGTTATCCAGACCCCGCCAGTTGTGCTTGGCGATAGCGTTACCGCATCAACGCCCATCTATGTATTAAGTGATCTTAATGACTTGCTCATCGAAACGTATGTTCCTGAACGCTATGTTCTTTCGGTTCGCAAGGGCTTACCAGCTTTGGTTACCCTAGCGGCAATTCCCGGAGAAACCTTTAACGCCACTGTTGACGAAATCAGCCCCACGTTGGACGCAGCGAGTCGCACCCTCAAGATACGGCTCCGCTTCGCTCAGGCAGACGCACGGATTTGGGCAGGTATGTTTGCTACTGTCAGCCTGGTTACGGACATCCACGACAACGTGTTAGTTATCCCCCGCGCTACACTCATTAACACCTACGGAATTTGGGTAGTGTTTACGGTTGACGAGCGCAATGTAGCGCAACGCCGTGAAATTGAGCTTGGTCTTGAGAGCGAGAATGTCGTGGAGGTTATCGCGGGTCTTAGTCAGGGCGAGCGCGTAGTCAGCGCTGGGCAGAACTTCTTGTCGGATGGCGATACAGTCCGTGTGGTAGAATAAGCAAGCGACAGCCCACGCTTCTGTCTCTGTCAGAGCGTGGATAACTATTAAGGCACAAAAATCCATACCTCTCTCCAGTGCTTCTTAATACAAAAGGATGCACACCCCTGACGGTACAGAGTATTCTCCAACTTTTGTGAAAAGGCCAGTGTCGCGGTCTATGCGGAACACCACGAGATTGTCCGAATCCTGATGACAGACAAGCAAAAAGTTTCCACTTGGGTCTATGGCAAAATCGCGCGGGGTTTTGCCAGCGCTGGAGAGTATATCTACAAGCGTAAGCGCTTTACCCGCGCTAAGCTCGTAAACAGCAATACTGTCATGGCCGCGATTCGAGACGTAGAGGTGACTGGCATCAGGACTGAGCTTTATGGCCGCGACTGCGCTGGAACGCTGAAACGCGGACGGCAGGGTACTTAGGGTTTGCAGACGCTCAAAACCGCCTTGCCCATCATAGCACAGCGTGTCCACTGTGGAATCAAGCTCGTAGGCTATGTAGGCCATGTCGCCGTTAGGGTGGAAAACGCCATGCCGGGGGCCAGAACCCGGTCTGACACAGTACGGGGGAAGTGGCGAAAGAGGCGCACTCACTTGGCTCGGCGAAAGGCCAAAGCCCATCAGCCGATCCGCGCCTAAATCACAGACAAAGCCATGGGTGTTGCTCTGGTCAAGCATGAAAAAATGCGCGTGAGACGCTTCCTGGCGTTCCTTGTTCGGACCCTGACCAGTAAACTGGATACCCTGGACTGGGTCGCCAAGCGAACCGTCTGACTCAAGTGGCAGAACACAGAGGCTTCCACTCTGGTAGTTAGCGACAAAGGCATGTGTGGCCGCATTGTTGATGACAATATGACAGGGACTGACGCCATTACTCGACTTCTCGTTAAGAAAACACGGCTTTTCAGCCTCAAGGTCGTATGCAGAAACCATGCCTTGGGGCGTTTCATTCACTACATACAGCCGTTTCTTTGACGGTGAAAGAGTAAGATACGCAGGACTAACACACTCGGCAGCAAGCGTGAGGTTCTCCACCACGCCGCTCTCGTTAAGGGTGAACGAGTAGATACCCTTTGCCCTGCCCTTATCTCCGGTGTAGGTTCCAATAAAACCGTTTGTAAGGCTCATAAGGTTTTCTCTGTGGCGTCGTCTTTGTGAGCCTCCGCCTGATCTTTGATATCCGCAATTCCAATGAACAGCGAAACTAAGCCGATAAAGGCCGCAATAACCGGCAAAGCACCTTTGAGAAACACGAGTACCTCTTGCCCCCAGCCCAACCCAGCTGGTAACACCGAGAACGCCACCGCAAACAGAACCACAATGCCCAGAATAAACGCCTTCATACCTTTTCCCCCGGATAGCGAAAGTCCCACTGTGAACGGATTTCATCCATAGTCCGCATGATGTTGAGCGATTCGTCAAGACTCATGACGTCGCTTTCCAGCTTGCCCTGGTTCACACAGCGCATAAGTTCCTCCACTTCGTAGTTATAGCCATTGGAAACAAAGTCTGGTTCATAGTTATAGGCGTATCTGCCAGAGAGACTGAGCGCCGCACTGTGGGAAAACACAAAGTCCGGCAGGTGAATACGCCCCTGTGCGCCGTAAATCCATGCGTCATTGATACAGGCCGTGCTGATAGCAGCGTTCACTTGGGCAATGCGCGGCCCGCCGTAAGAAAGCAGTGCCGAAACTTCCTCGTCAACGCCAGTTTCACCAAGATACATCAGCGACGTGATCTTTTCCGGCATGTCACCGCCAAACACCATTGACGCAAGTGAGATGGGATAGACACCAGCATCAAGGAGCGCCCCGCCGCCAAGCGCAATGTTGTAGAGGCGGCCTTCCCTGTTCATAGGCACAGAGAAGCAGAAGTTCGCCTGCACCATGTTGACTTCCCCGATCAGCCCCTCACCCAGCCACTCACGCACCTTCACCAGCGGCGGAACAAAGCGCGTCCACATAGCTTCCATAAAGAAAACCTTGTTCGCTCGCGCTTCAGCGATCATCTCCGTGAGTTCTGCAGCGTTTATGCACACTGGTTTCTCACAGAGAACCGCCTTCTTAGCCCTGAATGCTTTGATCCCCAACTCTTTGTGCGTAACATGCGGCGTTCCGATGTAGACCGCGTCAACCGCGCTGTCATTTAACATGGCCTCATAATCCCAGTAAGCCTTTTCAATGCCATACTTTGCGGCAAAACGGTCAGCGTTTTCCTGCGTACGAGACACGATAGCATAGGGTTTTGCGCCAGCCACCTCAGATAATCCAATAAGAAAACGGTTTGTAATCCCGCCGGTTCCAACAAGCGCCCAGTTCATAGCACCTCCATTAAGACGCACACGCGCCTAGTCCTTCCAAGGAAAGATAAAACTCTTGAGCGAGCGCGTACCAGTTCGCTCTCGTTCCTCAATCAGGAGCGCGTCCCACGGTATCTTACGCCGGTTTGCGTCCGGATTTTGCTCCAGCCAGTCGTATTTAAGGATACGCAGGCGCAGGGCTTCATCAAGGTAGAGCAGAAGTCCAGCAGGTCCAGGGAACAGAAACGCCAAAAAGCCTGAAATCACCACCGTAACAAGGCCATAGATGAAAGAAAAGATGCAGAACAGGGGGTTATCAAAGAAGATAAGGAAGCATTTCTTGATAACCTTAGTCAGTTTCGTGTCCAGACGTGCGCGGGTAGGGAAGAAGAACTGGAGCGAAAGCACTCCAACTACCAAAGTCCAGAAGATCACCGCAGCCAGGAGCAGCCCAACGAGCGACTGGATGTCAAGGTAGAACGGAATAGCCACCGTAACCAAGATGACCGCTATAAAGACCAACGCTCCCAGAAGCAGGCCCACAGGCCAAGCTATTTTGAGGTTTGTGAAAAAGTCCTTAAACCCAAAAGAGCCATAGTCAGACACGACCTTAAGGGATAGGGCTGCCGCCGCGAGGTATACGAAACACCAGGCGATACCGATAAACAGCGCCACATAACCAAGTACGGGGACTGGTTCCAGCAGCGACGGTACAAAGACCGGAATTGCTGCTGAAGCGATAAATCCGAGGTTGATGAGCGCGACCCTGAACATATTGTCCCAAAGATCGAAGAATGTCTTCTTGATAAGAAATCCAATCATGAGCCTACTATAAGTCCATTGCGGCCATCTGTCCACTACTAAAACAAAAGTTCGGACGAATCTGGCACTATCTACTCCTTGAGAACGTGTATTCTGATTGAAAAGGTCAACAGGTTTTGTTACAAGATACTCAGCGCTCTGCCGAGAGATGTACAAGTCTCTGTCAAGAGATGTACAAGTCTCTGCCGAGAGATGTACAAGTCTCTATCGAGAGATGTACAAGTCTCGGCCAAGAGATGTGGGCGAAAACTAATGGCTGTATCACGATTTCTCCCTACTTCACGGTTCTACGGATTTCAATCTATGCGATACTGACGTATAATACGACATGGCGGTTTTATACATTGTTAATCTATGCGATACTGACGTATAATACGACATGGCGGTTTTATACATTGTTGGCACACCTATCGGGAATCTGGGCGACCTTTCGTACCGGGCCGTGGATATACTCAAGTTAAGCGATCTTGTCGCGTGTGAGGATACCCGCAGAACCCTGAAGCTCCTAAACCACTTCGAAATCAGCGTTCCCCTCATCTCATGCAGAGCTGGGAACGAGGCACAAGCTGCGCGTAAGGTACTGGCGCTTCTGGGTGAGGGTAAGACAGTGGCCTACGCCAGCGACGCAGGTACGCCGGCGTTGAGCGACCCGGGCGCACTACTGGCAAGAACAGTGGCAGAGGCAGGACATGAGGTTATCCCTATTCCGGGAGCTTCAGCGTTTGCGTCTCTGGTGAGCGTAGCTGGAGGCATGGATAAGAGCGTGGTCTTTGAGGGCTTTCTGTCGCCTAAACCAGGGCGGCGTAAGTCGCGGCTCAGAGAACTGCTGGCGCTGGACTGTGCTTTTGTAGTGTATGAATCGCCGTTCAGGATTATGAAACTGATGGAAGACCTGAGCGGACTGGACGGGGAACGCTATGTATGTGTGGGAAGGGAGATGACTAAGTGTCATGAGGAGTATCTGCGTGGGTCAGTGGCGGAGGTCTGTGCAGCTTTGGCCGTAAGGAACGAGCGCTTGGGCGAATTTTCCGTGTATGTCTCTGGTAATAAACACAATAAGAAAGTAAACTAAAAGCGGTTCTATGCCGATACTTGAGTAACTTAGAAAAAGGATAATGTTATGACGATCAATGGTATAAGTAATATCGATTCCATTTCGCCCAGTAAGAATGTGAATAACGCTAGTAAGACTGGCGGATTCTCGTGTGCTGACTCTATCTCGCTCTCTGCGGACGCAGTGGAAAAGGCTGAACTGTACCACGTGGCTGAAATTGTGGCGGCAACACCAGATGTTCGTGCGGATCGAGTTGCAGAGTTGAAAGCAAAGATCAATGATCCTTCGTATATCAATGATACGATTCTTAATGCCACTGCGGATAAGCTTATAGAAGCCTTCGGTTGGTAAGCCGGTATATGACCGATTTTTCATTTAGGATAGAGCCTGAATTTACTATTGGTGCGGACATTCTTAACCGCGCTGGAATCATTTGCAAACCCTATGGTACACGGGCGCTTATCGCCACTGAACAGACCGCAGACAAAGAGGCGGTTGAACGGCTGATTACGATTCTGCTGGACGCTGATGTGGAGGCGATTCTCTTTGATGCTATAACCCCTTACGCAACGGCGGAGGCGGCAAACGCGATGGCTGAGCTTGCGCGTGGGTCGCGCGCTTCAATGATCATTGGATTTGGCGGACTTAAAACGCAGGCCATAGCCCGTCTGACAGCTATCATTGCTCGTTCCGGTCTGGAAATCTTCGAATTACTGGACGGTAAAGACCCGGAAAGCGTCCGTATCTTTAGTAATAAGGAAGATTTTCTTCCTTACATAGCTATCTTAGGCGAGATTGATCCGTTTGTGTTTGCGCGACACTTTATCGCCATTGACCCGCGCGACCGTTCGGTTAAGCTCGTCAAATCGCCTAAAGGTTTGTGTGCCGCGCTTGTGCTTGACGGCACGTGTATGAGGAGCGCAGCTCTCAAACCAGTTTCAACGTTTGACGGCATAAGTATTGCGCTTGAGGCGTATTGTTCTCGAAGCGCGAACTTTTTTTCTGATGCCCTGCTTGAGCAGGCGCTGAGTCATTATTCCCGCCTCAGTGCTGCTTTTGACGCGGAGACAAGTGTCGAGGACTTTATGAGCGCGTTCTTGTTTACGAGCATGGGCGTCGCCTTGAGTAACCCGGGCATTGGTACCAGCTTGGCGTATGCGATATACGGGCGTTTTACGGTAGAAAAGGCGCAGTATGCTGAGGTATTGCTTCCTCACATTCTTGAAAAGCTCATCAGCGTGCGTCCTGAAAAGGTAGCCAAAGCTGCGGCGTTGTTGGGCGTGGCCACGGACGGGCTTTCTGTAGCTGAGGCTGCAAACGCGGGGCTTACCGCTATACGCGCTCGTCTTATGGAATGCGGCCTTTCGTCCCGTTTACAAGAATTCGGTTTGATACTGGATCGACTGATTCCAATCGCGGAAGTAGCGCGTGATCTGGAATTCATTGCCTACTCACCGTGGACGGTTACTGCGGAAGAGGCTTTTGAGCTAGTGAAGCGGGCTTTTTAGGCTGGAGTAGATATGGATATACATCAGCGGCTTGCCCTTTCAGGTATTGCTATCCCTGAGCTTTTGCTTCCTGAAGCAGGGGTTGATTTAGAAAAGTGGGCGGTTATTGCCTGTGATCAGTTTACTCAGGATCACGCTTATTGGGCGGCGGTGAAGAAGCTCGTGGGTGCGTGTCCCTCTACGCTGAACTTGATTCTGCCGGAAATCCTTCTGGCGGAGCTACAGGGCGCAGGAATTGCGGCGCGGGTTGCGGCGATTCACGACACGATGGCGACGTACCTCGAAGGGCTGCTTGTTCCCTGTGAACGCGGTGCTGTTTATATTGAGCGAAAAACCCCTTTTCACGAGCAGCGGCGCGGGCTTGTGCTGTGTGTTGACCTGGAACAGTATGACTGGAAGCCAGAGGCGCGCCCTTTGATTCGGAGTACCGAGGGAACTGTGGAAGAACGGCTTCCGCCTCGAATGGCGGTTCGCCGGGACGCGGTGCTTGAAACGTCCCACATTCTGCTTCTTATTGATGACGAAGATGACGCCTTACTGAGCGCACTGGGTGAGCATGCAAAACAGGCGGAACCGCTTTACACGACCGAGCTTTCAATGGGCAGCGGGGCGGTTTCGGGCTGGCTTTTGAAGCAAGAGGCTGACTGGGCATATCTTGCGGCGGCGTTTGAGGGGCTTGTGGCGCGGTCTGGCGAGCGCTATGGCGGCGCATCTGACGCGCCTTTTCTCTTTGCCGTGGGCGATGGCAATCATTCGCTTGCCAGTGCAAAGGCGATCTGGCTGGAATACAAGGCGGCGCATAGTGGTGAAGAAGGCTTGACAAAGCACCCAGCCCGTTACGCGCTGGTTGAAATCGAAAACCTCTATGACGCGGGCATTGCCTTTGAGCCGATTCACCGTGTGATCTTTGGTGCGTCGTTTGTCGAGATTAGCGCAGTCCTTGCCGTGCAGCCCGCCTTTTCAAGCTGTGCTGTGGCAAGTCGCGAGGAACTGGCTGCCCTTGTGGGAGACGCGGCCTGTGAGCGAAACCGGCTTGGTCTGGTTTCTGGCGACTCGTATCTGTTAGTGGAATCTGAGCGTCAGGGTCTTGCCACTGACACGCTCCAGCCTCTGCTTGATGCCTTTGTTGCCAGCAATGCCGCGTATTCGATTGATTACATACACGGTGAAGACAGCCTGTTTCAGACCGCGCAGGGAGACGCAGTGGGGCTGCTCCTTCCCCCTATCGACAAGCGGGATCTTTTCAAAACCGTGGCAAGGCGTGGACCTCTTCCCCGAAAAAGTTTCTCAATGGGAGAGGCAAAAGAAAAACGTTTCTACCTTGAATGTCGAACACTTTTCCGATAATCTTATTGTAGGCTTATTGATCACGAGCGTCACAGCCAAAAGTTTTTGATACACTGTAGCCCATACGGTCTCCGTTGGTTATGTGGCGTTCGTGGTTAATAAGCTTCTCCGTTTCTTTGCCACACTTCGATTTCAGCGATATTACAGTTATGTGAGTCTCCTGTGCCATATGTCGCGTATTTTATGTACCGATAGGCTTTCCCGGCAACGCCTTCTGCAAAATCACGGGCGTAAACAGCTGTCAGCGCCTTTGACGCAGGCGTTGAGGAAACCGTATAGATTGCATCCCAGTTTATACCATCGGCTGAACCATAAAAGGAGCCGGTTACACGATACTCGAAACCTGGTCGCGGCGCGTATTTCAGTGCCTCAATCTTGTACGCGCCTTCCAAATCAAGGGTAACGTAGCCATCGATGAGTCCGTCAAAGAAGGACTCCAAGTTTCCATCAACAACTCTTTTGCAGTTGTTGGCGTTAGACTGACCATTCCAGGGAACGCTGCCAGTAACCTGTTCAGGCGCTATTTCCACTTTGCTTAAACCCCGTATATCCAGAACAGCAACGTTTACACTGTCCTCAAGCCCGAACTTTTCGCTTCGTGCCGTAACGCTTACACTTCCCTCTTTTAAGGGAGTGAGTAGGCCATCCGCGCTTATCGTCGCAATCGTCTTATCGGAAACCGACCAGGTTACTGGCGAACCATCACTGTTTTGAGCAATATAGGCGCTCGTTTCCCCAACAAAAGTATCTGTTAGCCCTGCCACCGTGATGTATCCGGGAATCTCAGGCTTCTTCCAATCAATGACAAAGGTCGTAACTGAATTGGCCAGAAGCGCAAAGCTGAATTGCTTGTCCTTGACTTCAATGACCGCGACATCTTTCCAGTGTTCGCCGCCATCAAAAGCGCCTCGTGTGCGGATTGCCTTTGCGTATTGCGGGACACTGCCAAAGTTCGAAAGGTCGAACGTGTAGTTCTTCAGGCTCGCGTCAGCGTTTACCGCGACAATCTTGATAGCGCCACTTTCCTTGTTGTATGCCGCCAGTATCTGCTGATTGGATGAGCCGATGATGGTGTCGCCCGGATGTATGTAGCGGGTAAACTGGCCGAATACATAGTATTTCTGGGTAAGGTAGATTTTTTTCTCGTCATGATCCGCCATGCCCACTCCCCAGATTCCCGCATCCTGCCGTAACCTGACTCCGGCTTCGGGGTGAGAGCCATCAGGCGCGGTGAACGTTGAATCCTTATGGAAGTCAACGATATCCCATAAAACCCAGGCCGAAGGCTGCATCCCGTTCATGTCAACAAGAATCCTGTTTGCGAACCATAAACCCGCGCCCATGTCCCCGGGATTGCTTCCCTCTGTCCCACCGCCATCAACCTCACTCATCCACAGGTCTTTACCCATCTCGATTGCCTTTGCCTTTACCCCAGCTCGGTCTGAGCCGCCGTAAGTATGGGTATCGATTCTACCCAGCGCCGCCTTTGCCTCCTCAGAGAGGCGGCCTAAATTGTCTCTGGTTTGCTCTATGATGCTCTCATCCATACCCGCGACCAGTACATCCCGCAAGCACGCGGCGTCCAGAGCTTGCCGCGTGGCGATCAGTATCTTGGATTGACTCGTGCCATGATCATAATGACAGCCTTCCTGCTTGTTGCTGTACGCCCCCCAATAGTTGGTGTCAGGCTCGTTTATGGGAGAGTAACTCTGAAAAGCGATACCGAATTCGTCCCTGAAGTGCCGTGTAACCTGCGCTATGTATTTAGCAAAGTTATCGTACTGGTCAGCCTTGAGGTTGTCTTTGTCGGCAGGACTATTGCCTGATGAGCAGCCCGAAACCGTCATAAACCATGGCGGGGAATTGGAAAACCCCTCAACATAGAACGCGGGATTAGCTGCCAGAGCCGCCAGAGTTATGTTGCGCTGGTTTTGATCCACAGTCCAGTCGTAAACTATATCGCCGTTTTCATCAAAACCAGTCGCGTAACCCGGAACCTGTGAGTCGGAACGGCTTATATGCTTATGGGCAGGATCGTCGCCGCCGCCAATGTTGTAGCGTCCAATGTCCAGCCCCAGGCCATCCTCCGCGAAGAAAAGTTTCGCGGCTTGCTCGGTCAGCAATTCGTCGTAGCCCAGCCGGTTTGCCCACCAGCAGAGCGCTGTTCCCCAGCCTTCAAAGCGCCCATTGTTAAAGGGTGAAGCATCATCCGGGTTTAGTTTTACCCTGACACTTGAAACAGACGCAGAATCGCCGCTCGTTTCCGAAGAAGCCGAACTTGATTGGCACGAAACACAAGCCAATACCACAGGCATAAGCGCGAAGCCTAACAATAATTGATGTTCAAACATGAAGTTCTCCTCCTTCAAAAACCCGTTTGGCGGGGACATGACATGCCGCGCCTCCACAGCCCTCATAGCCCCACCATATACTTTACCGTGCGTTCTTGAGCGCGGTTAACTGTGTCTGCAACTCCGCCTTAACCTTGTCGTAACCAGCGCGTTGCAGAGCAGCGCGGAAATCAGCCACTGCCTTGTCAGGATCGCTGGTCTTGCCGAAGTGAATCGAAGGAATGTAGGTGATGCAGACCTCTCCAATGGCGGAGATTTCCGCAGAAACCTTAGAGGGATCAAAGGCGAATTTCCCCAAAGGATATTCCTTAGCAAAAGTGTTCAGGTTTTCCACAAACGTGGTCCGACCGCTCCACCAGGTATCCCACATAGGCTCGAACTTGTCCATCCGGCCTGCCCAGAAGTTAGTGTCCAGAGCATCGGTGGAGGAATTCCAGCCATCGGGCCGACTGAATGAGCCATCGGCCTTGACCAGATAATCTTTGCCTTCAATACCGTAGTTGTAGAGCAGGTATATCTGTTTGTCGTTCCGCAGAAGATCGTAGAGCTGGAGAGCCTTTGCCACATTCCGGGAGGCAGCGTTGATCGCCATAGCCCCGTGCGTCAGCAAGTCTTTGTTCACATTGTTGAGTTCCTTTCCCCACCAGTACATCTGAATCTCTGAACCGGGTTGCTCCCGATCCATCTGCTCCCGCAGGCCAATATAGGTTTGAGTGTGGTGCTGGTCTGAACCGGAAAGCCCAGCAAGGAAGAGGTTCCGAGTCTCGCCCCGATAGTTCAGTACATCCTCGCGCCAAAAGCCTTTTTTAGCAAAACGGTCTAATATACGAGCTGCCTCCAAAAACTCATTTCCTTCCATGTATAAAGACACCACTGTGTACGGATCATTAGTGTTGTACTGAAAAATGCCGAAGTTACCTGCATTGGCGCCGATGATAGTCTGAATTGGCCGTTTTGCCATGAAATACGCGCCGATAAGCCCAAAGTCAAGGTACTCCGCACCGTTGATATCCCAAGGATAGGCTTGAGGATGATTCTTTTTCACAATGTCCCAATAGGTTTCTAAGTCCTCGAACTTCTCCACACTGCTAAGACCACCTGCCGCAGCCCAGTCCTTGCGCCAATACATCCCATGGTTGGTGTACTGACTGTACTGGTCTTCAGGGATGAACCAGATTTTGCCGTTTTCACTACATAAGTCCCAGTGGGATTGTGGAATGGCCGCCCAAGTCTGCGGGGCGTTTGTCTGAAGCAGTTCTGGGGTCAGAGGATAGAAGCCGCCCTTACGAGTGAGTTCCCAAGCATAGAGCCAGTCCGTAGCCGTTACTACCAGATCGATGTTAGGATCGCCTGATGCCAAAGCAAGCTGGTACTGATTCTGCCAGTCTGCCCATTCGATGTACTGAGTTCGCAGTTCTACTCCAATGCGAGGGCCAACAATCTTGTTGATCTCCGCGATTGCCGCATCAGCCCGTCCGTTTGTGGGCTTATTACCAAGCAGAAGCATGGTAATTGGAGTTACTCTTCCACTGGAAGTGGAAGAACTGCCCTGTTGACCAGCGGCGTAGAGCGCCCCCCCCCCCCTGTAACCAAAATAAGGATGCTGGCAAGCATTGCCTTCATCGTCCGCGTTGTCTTTTTCATAAAAGACCTCCTAAAAGATATTGTTATAGGCATAACGCAGTGCGCCAACCCGAATAACCAAACCAAAACCCCTAGCCCTTCACCGCACCAATGGTGATGCCGCTGATAAAATACTTCTGCACGAAGGGATAGAGCAGAATGATAGGCCCAGTGGCCAGCATTGCGGTCGCCATTTTCAGTGTAGTAGTGGGCAGCGCCCCGATAATAACCACTGATCCCGCCAGAGACTGCCGCAATGCCGCCGCCTCGTTCACAATCTTGTACAAATAGTATTGCAGAGGCTTGTAGTCAAGGTTGGGCAGGTAGAGCATGGAGTTATACCACTCGTTCCAGTAGCTCAGCGCCAGAAACAGGCCGATGGTGGCAAGCGCTGGCTTCATCATGGGAAAAATGAGGCGGATAAAGATGGTGAAATCCCCAGCCCCGTCAATCTTCCCGGATTCGGTAATCTCAAAAGGCACGGATTTCATAAAGTTCCGCATCAGGATGATGAGCCAAGGAGACATGAGCAGAGGCAGCAGCACTGCCAGATAGTTGTTTTTCAGGTTGAGATATCGTGTCATCCAGATGTAGGAAGGCGCCAGCCCCGCAGAGAACAGGGTAGTAAAATAGAAGAAAAAGGCGATCTTATTCCTGATGAAAAAGTCAGGCCGATAGAGCGCATAGCCAGTCATAGCAATGAGGAAAAGGCCAATGCTGGTACCGCTGGCGGTCAGGGCGATTGTTACCCCATACGCGCCGAGTATAAACTTGGGGCTTTTCAGGGCAATCTTATACGCTTCCATAGAAAGTCCCTTGGGCAGTATCCCTATCCCTGATGTCATAACGATATTTTCATCGCTAAATGACGCGGAAATCATCATCACAAAGGGAAGCAGACAGAGCAGGGCGAAGATCGACACAAACACAACCGCGAAAATGGTAACTCCATAGGATACCGGGTCTTTTCTTACTTTCATTTGATTCCTCCTTAAAATAGCGCGTAATCTTTTTCGATCTTTTTGATGATCCAGTTGGCGGCCATGACAATACAGAAGCCGAATACTGATTGGTAAAGTCCCACAGCCGCAGAGTAGGAAAAGTTGAACTGGTTCATCAGGCTGCGGTATACATAGGTTTCGATGATGTCCGTATAGGGCTGTAAGGCCGCGTTGGAGGTTCCGACCAGGTTGTAGAAGAGGCCGAAGTTACCCTTGAGGATGCCGCCGATGGAAAAAAGGATGAGGATGACGGCTGTAGGTTTGAGGCTGGGGAGAATGATGTAGCGAATCCTCTGGATTGCGTTGGCGCCGTCAATCTCAGCAGCCTCGTAAATGGCGGTGTCTATGCCCATGATAGCGGCAAAGTACACGATAGACCCGTAGCCTGTGGACTGCCAAAGCTGTACCAACACGATGATGAATGGCCAAACTGCCGGAGTTCCGTAGAAGCGCGGGGCATCGCCCCCCAGCGCCTTAACCACATTAGGGATAAATCCAAAGTCATAGTTCAGGATGCTGTAAGCCAAAAAGCCCACCAGCACTGCGGATATAAAGTAGGGCAGGAACATGATCGTCTGACTGAACTTTTTGAACCATTTGCCGCGGATTTCGTTAAGCAGTATGGCCACGAAGATTTGGAAGAAATTACCCAGAAGGATGAAAGCTATATTGTAGAGAACGGTATTTCGGGTCAGCTCCCAGAGTTTGCCGGTAATAAACAGAAACCGGAAGTTCTCGAATCCTATAAACGTGCTGCCGAAGATTCCCAAGTTGTACTTAAAATCAGTAAACGCGATGTAAGCGCCCGGCATAGGGATGTAGGAAAACACGATGAAAAAAAGAATGGCTGGGGTACACATCAGAATAAGGGTCTTACAGTCCCAGAGTCGCTTCCTCAAAGACCGAGGCTTAGCCTTCATCACACTCAACTCGCTCATAAAAGCTCCTTTACATTTTGAAACTTCCTCCACAAACAAGAAGACAAGCTGGCAAGTACAACAACAAGCAAAACACGATAGAGAGAAACCGGTTTCATTGATAAAAATATAAAGGAGTATTTGGAGGCTGTCAAGCACTTTTTTTAATTTTTTTAATCGAGAGTGCTGTGAAGCCTCTCGCTTTAGGCAAGGGAACTTATCAAGTCCCGATAACTTGCGCTTTACCAGTTGCGTTATAGTACAGGCGCGATTCTTCGAAGCCTTCTGTGAGCAGGCGCCACATAGGAAGCGTCTGAGACAGGCAGAACACTCCGCCAGCTCACTGCCGACTATGCTTATGGAAAAGGCAACGGCGTTTGTTCCGAACACCCTTCGGGACTCAAGCTGAGAGCGTATATGCGACTAGTATTCACGAGGGTGTTTGCCACCGAAGGTAAGGATTCACGATATCCATATCAAAGGCGGATTGTTCGGTGCTTGGCGCTCAATTTTTCAATACATGATACCCCGCCGAGAATGTCCCATTTAACGTCCCGCGTGGCTTTATAAAAACACCAATACGGGACGTTCTTTACGAATTCTCTACGGGATGATTGCCGAAACCACTGGTCCCCACTGTCCACCTTTGCCTTTCTGGTTCTCGTAGCGGCAGCAGACGTAAACCGTCATGCCTCCGTCCTCCGCGTCGAAGAGGAGCTTCTCCTTTCGCCGCCGGGTAAAGCGGAGGTATGCGAGTCCCTTCCCGTCGACGGGCGGCTTCATTAGGTAGTGTTTCTCTGACGCTGCCTGCTCCAGTGTGGCCCCGCCCGGAGGCATAATGCCTACATATATCGCATAGCCGTAGTCGCTGACAGGGTCTAGTTCCTGAGTTCCTGCCATGGGCCTCAGATGGATTGTCATCGCGTGGGGACCGCCGGGATAGCTGAGGGATACCGCAGGCACGCCGTCAGGTTCTGGTATTGACGAGAGATGCGTGTCTTTCTGTTTGAATCCCAGAGCTGCCCAATCTCCCTCAGTGAGGGGTGGAATCTTGAAATACCGGCTTCGAAAGAACCGCATCTTTGCGGTCAGTGCCTTAAAAGCCGCCTGGCACTCCACCGTGATTACGTGGGTTCGCACTGCCTCGTCCTGCACCTTCAGCAAGAGGTTTTCCGCTGCTGTAAATAAGGCCAAAAATTCTGTAAACTCCGCCTCAGGCACACCCCAGGCGAGCCGCAACGCCTCGATCATGTACAGAATCCAGTTTCGGCACATTATAAGGACATCATATCGGCGTCCCGGTATCCAATCACTGCTCTTTGACATATCTTTCTCCTCTATTAGTTTTAACTAATAACTTATTAGTTAAAACTAATGACACGTTTGTTACAACTAATAAGTTATTAGTTAAAACTAATGACACGTTTGTTACAACTAATAAGTTATTAGTTAAAACTAATGACACGTTTGTTACAA
>JAIRYV010000073.1 GCA_031267685.1 Treponema sp. | reverse complement strand
TATGTGTGAAGAGACACATAGTCTATGTGTGAAGAGACACATAGTCTATGTGTGAAGAGACACATAGTCTATGTGTGAAGAGACACATAGTCTATGTGTGAAGAGACACATAGTCTATGTGTGAAGTTTTAAAGTTCCGCGCTGAAGGCTTCTACACGGCTGGCAATAAGTGCGACGCCTTTATTCCAAAACGCCTGCTGTTCAATATCAAAACCAGCTGAACGAGCTACATCTTCGGCACTGGCACTCCCTGTGGCTTTGAGTAGGGCGCGGTAGCTTGAGGCAAAATCCACACCGCCGCTGTACTGGGCTTTGGCATAGAGGCTTAACGAGAAGAGTAGGCCAAAAGCATAGGGATAGTTGTAGAACGCTAGCGAAGGACTGTAGTAATGGGACTTTACGGCCCACATATAGGGGTGCTGTATCGCAAGTCCATCGCCATAAGTGCGTGTTTGGGCATCAAGCATAAGCTCGCAGAGGCGGGCTGGGGAAACTTCGGCGATACGGCGTTCCTCAAAAAGGGCGCGTTCAAAGTAGAAACGGGAAAGTATGTCAACAATAACCTGACAAGCGTCTTTGAGGTTACTTTCGATGAGGCCAATTCGTTCTGAAGGTTTGGCGTCGTTCAGGGCGCTCTCGAACAAGAGGGTCTCGGCAAAGATGCTGGCTGTTTCTGCTAGGGTCATGGGATAGTGGGTAAGGCTCGACGGCAGGTCTTTTATCAGTTCGTGATGCCATGCGTGGCCAAGCTCATGGGCCACTGTGCATAGCGCATCAAAGGACCCGTCGAAGTTGCAGAGTATCCGCGACTCGCTAACAAGGGGAAAACTTGTGCAGTACGCGCCGCCGACCTTGCCAGCGCGCGGTTCCGCGTCTATCCAGCTGGATGTAAAGGCGCGGCGGGCAAATGCGCCCATCTCAGGGTCAAAGGCGTCAAAACGCTTAGGGATATAGTCAGCCGTTTCTTCCCACGTCCACTTCCGGCTTGCAGCGCCAATGGGGGCAAACAGGTCGAAGAAGGCGCATTGCTTAACATTGAGCGCTCGTGCTTTGTCCTTGAGATAGCGACGGAACAAGGGTAGCGATGCTTCAAGCGCGGTAATGAGCGTGTTCAGGGTTTTTTCACTGATACGCGACTGAAACGCGGACTTTTGCAGGAGCGAATCCCAGCCTCGTCGCGTGTCCAGCGTGATACTCACGCCTTTCACGCCGTTAAGCGCTGCGGCAAGGGGTATCTCAACGGATTTCCATACCTCGATTTCTTTGAGAAAGGCTTTTTCACGCACGCTTCGATCAGGATCAGTGGCAAGATTACGCAGTTCGATAACGGTTTTTTGCTCACCGCTCTGTTCGTTCCATAGTGTCGAAGCGCTTGATGAGATTGCTTCCTGAAGCCGCGTCCATGCGCTGCCGCCGGAACGGGAGAGGTCATTGGCAAGGTCTTCCATTTCAGGGGAAAGCTGAAAACGGGCTGCGGTAATCTCTTTATTAACAAAGAAGGTATATTGCGCAAGCTTTGGATCATTGAGCAGACGCGGCATTGAGTCAGCCGCTTCGCTTAAACGCTGCCGGAACACAACCTCGGCCTTCCTCAGCAGTAAAGAAGCTGCTTCAATGGTGTTAAGTTCGGCAAGTGCGCGCGGTGCGCGGGTGTCAGTCGTGTAAACCGCCTCAGCATAGGCGAGGAGGTTATCTGCAATATCGTTTGCCTGCTCGTAAGCAGTGATGAGGCGCAGCAAAGCGTCCGGGTCGTTGTCCAGGGGCTTTTCCAGCAGACCAAGAAGCGCGTCAATGCTGACTTCAAGCCGTGTCAGGTCGCTTTTATACTTTGGCGCGTCAAACGTAGGGTAAATCGAATCCAAGTTCCAGTGTGGGACCTTAGAACCACTGTGCATTAGTATCCTCCCATTCACAAATATCTTCGGCTTTGAAGAAAAGCGCTATTTCCCGCGCTGCACTTGCTGCCGAGTCAGATGCGTGGACGATGTTCAGCCGTGTTCTGGCTGCAAAGTCTCCGCGTATAGTGCCGGGCTGTGATTCGTGGAAATCAGTAGGCCCAGCTAAACGGCGCGTTACCCCGATGGCTTCCTCGCCTTCGATGATCATAGCGATCACTGGCCCGGACAGGGTGTATTCCACCAGTTTGTCGTAAAAGTCTCGGCCTTTGTGTTCCGCGTAATGCGCTTCGACCATTGCCTTGTCCATATGCAGTATCCTGAGTGCGACAATCTTGAGTCCCTTGCGCTCAAAACGAGTGAGCAGGTCCCCGACGATTCGGCGCTGTAACACGCCGGGCTTTAACATAACGAAAGTTCTTTCCTGTGTTGTCATCTCATCTCCTATGAGAGTTCGCTGCGATTGGTGATAACTCTGGAGATGAGGCCGTATTTGACTGCTTCATCGGCATTCATCCAGTAGTCGCGGTCTGTATCTTTCTCGACTTGCTCAAACGGCGCGCTGGTTTCTTGGGCAATGAGCTGGTTAATCTTGTCGCGCAGTTTATCCAGCTCGCGTGCGTGAATCTCGATATCTGTTGCGACGCCCCGTATGCCCGAAAGTGGCTGATGGATGAGGTAGTGGCTGTTTGGCAGGCCGACTCGCTGCTCTTTGGGGCTGGCAAGCTGGATAATGGCTGCCGCGCTTGCCACGAGGCCCATGCCGATAGTCCAGACTGACGGCTTCACAAAGCGGATCATGTCGAAAATCGCATAACCCGCGTCTGCATCACCCCCAGGCGAATCAATGAAGATACGGATAGGCTCATCGCTCATATCTTCTAACAGTAAGAGTTGCCGGATTGTCCGCTCGGCAAGCTCTTTCTTTATCTCTCCAGAAAGCAGAATCGTTCTGGTTTTGAGCATCTTGCCCAAGAGCGGGTCTGCGCCTGCTGACTTTTCCTCTCCCTTTTCGTCCTCTTCCTCATCGTTTTCACATCTATTCATTGTATAGTGCATGATTTCATTTCCTCCACTCATATCATACACAGAGATCGGATAATGGGGAATAGCCTTATTTGTTCTTGACATATGATTCAGAGGCTGATATTCTCCTAGTAGATTAGTAAGACTAATAAGCAGTATTCTGTATGAAGGAGATTTTATGGCGAAAAAAACTAACATCGACAAGTGGGCGTTTGAGACCAAACAGCTTCACATCGGTCAGGAAGAAGCCGACCCTGCAAGCGACGCGCGGGCGGTTCCTATTTACCAAACCACATCGTATGTGTTTCACAACTCGGCGCACGCGGCGGCGCGTTTTGGACTCAGGGATCCGGGTAACATCTACAACCGGCTCACCAATTCAACACAGGATGTATTAGAGAAACGTATTGCGGCGCTGGAAGGCGGCGTGGCAGCGTTGGCACTGGCTTCAGGTGCGGCGGCTGTTACCTACAGCATCCTCAACCTCGCGCAGACCGGAGAACACATCGTTTCTGAGAAAACCATCTATGGCGGCACTTACAACCTGCTCCGCCACACCCTGCCGCTCTACGGTATCACCACAAGCTTTGTTGATCCTGACGAATCAGGAGTGGACGGTTTCGCCAAAGCGATACAGCCTAACACCAAGGCAATTTTCATTGAGACCTTAGGAAACCCCAACTCGAACATCGTTGACATTGAGGCACTGGCGAACCTAGCGCACAGCCACAAAATCCCGCTCGTAGTGGACGCGACCTTCACGACGCCCTATCTGCTTCGCCCCATTGAGTATGGCGCGGACATCGTCATTCATTCGGCGACCAAGTTTCTGGGCGGTCATGGAACCTCTATCGGCGGCATTATTGTGGACAGCGGCAAATTCGACTGGGTGGCAAGCGGCAAGTTCCCCGGACTGACCGAGCCATGCCCTAGCTATCACGGCATATCCTTTGTCGCTGCTGCGGGACCCGCCGCCTTTGCGATACGGGCGCGCGCCATACTGCTGCGCGACACTGGCGCTTGCATCTCGCCGTTTAACGCCTTCCTCTTGCTACAAGGTGTTGAGACCCTCTCGCTGCGCGTGGAACGTCATGTAGAAAACACCCTCAAAGTCATTGATTACCTCACCAAGCATCCTAAGGTGGAAAAGGTACATCATCCCTCGCTGCCCGACGATCCAAGTAACGCACTTTACAAGAAATACTTCCCTAATGGGGCAGCATCCATCTTCACCTTTGAGATCAAGGGCGGTCAGCAAGAAGCGCAGGACTTCATTGATCGGCTTCAGATTTTCTCGCTCCTTGCCAATGTCGCAGACGTGAAATCCCTTGTCATACATCCGGCCACCACGACTCATTCCCAATGCACAGCGGAAGAGCTCGCGGAACAGGGCATCAAGCCGAACACAGTCCGTCTTTCGATAGGCACTGAAAATATCCGCGACATCATCGGGGATTTGGAGCAGGCATTCGGGAACTAAGGCGAAAAAAAAGACCCGCTCAGGCGGGTCTTTTTGATATGTACTTGCGATATTTACACTGTTTTCTGCAACTGCCATACCCGCGCTTCCTCATTTTTTGCCAAGTGGTACAGTTTCATTCTGGGGATGAGCCAGTTGGAATACACAAAACACAGCGGCACAAGTTCCGACGAATAAAAAGCCTCGTAGCGCCGCCAGTGTGCGCCAAAGTTAGGCGGCGGTTCCACCGTGTTATGTTTTGCAATAACGCGCAAATAATCATGATCCACCAAATCAATAAGAAAATTCGCTGTACTAATCAGAGGCTTTTTCAGCGCCTCACATCGTTTATTAAACTCAGATCGTTTATCCGCGCTGTCGTTCGCCCCTTCTTCCGCCACATACAAAATAACTTTAGTCGCCAGTGGCATAAACAGCGTGAATGGCATAAATGGCGAAAACCCGCCCTCAAACGCCCGTAGAATATACCCCGCGTTATTGGCAGGTAGTTCGGCGCCCTCGTTTTCCGCGATGAGACAGGCAATAACGTCGCATTGTAAGTGAGTGAGAATTCGAGGCATGGTTTATTTCCTATTTTTAAGCAAATAAAAGCAGTGTCTTAAAAAACAGTGGATGCCAGTGTAATAAAGCGCGTGATCAGGTTAAACGTGAAACGCGGCGATGCTTTTATCGCAGGCAGTTTATATTGATTCTTTCCATGCGCGACCCAATTCCGGTATTCATAGACCTGTTTTATCTGTCCCAAAATATTGCCATCAACAATATCTCGCAGCGTGGACAGTAAATCTGTCATGGTCCAGCGCTCTATTGAGTCAGTAGTTAATTCCGCGATCCGGGAAACCATTGAGTTCTGAGGATTCAGATTCACACTGAGGGCATTCTGGACAGATATCTTCAATTCCCGTTCAAATGCTGCAAACAGTGCCAGAACCATAACATCATCAAATTCAGCGACTGTAGAAATCATTTGCGGCTCAAACTCCGCAGCACTCTTCCCCTCAAAAGGCGTATTTTTATGAACCACGCGGACAGCTGGATCAGTAGATTCTACTATCTGTTTAGTTACATACAATGATGCCTGGATCAGCTCATAAGTAAAAAAGGTCTGATTGACCGTATCTACTGTCATGAAACACGCCTTGCCAACGCCGCTACTGTATCACGGGACAACCTTGCGGGATGATCATGTATTCCCCGCTTTTCCCAGTACCAAGCATCCTCCGTAACATACCCGTAATCGGGTGCGTCCGGGGCATTGCTAAGAACGCCATCCTTCTGGAAAAAGCCGATATTTTCATCGCCAAATCTCCCTTTCAGCGAGATCATTCCCCGCGTCCCTAGCCACCAGATACCGAGTGGTGAAAGTCGCAGGCAAGTCCCGCCTAGCTCGCCAGCGCCATGAAGGGTAAACTGGTACTCCACCGAATCATATTTTCCGCTTGGTCCCTCGTTTAAGGTAAGCGGCTTTTCCTGTACGTCAACCGTATACCCAAGTTCACCCAGCCAGCGAATAAAGTCGTCCCTTACCACAACCAGTTGCTGGTTATACCACGCGATCTTGCCTATAACACCTTCTTCCTGTACTTCAGTCAAAAAATCGTCCATTACACACTCCTGTGTGTAGTATAAGACTGATAGGTAAGCTAATCAAGAATGGATTTGTATAAGATTTTACTTGCCTATACGATAGAAGCAGAGCATTACGCATTAAGCAGTTCTTTATCATTTTTCACTAGGGTTTGCATCTCGTGAACGATCTCGCTTCAAGGCGGCAAGACGTACACTCATTGATTCCCATTTGCTGGTAGGCCGCGTCTCACCACGTTCAACCGGGTCTACCATGGCATGGCATTTACTACAACGTCAACATCAATTTTATCATAATCCATAAACAACTCCTGGTAATAAATGGTAAAACCGTTTTTTCAGTTTCATATTGCGGTTTGTCAAGTCCTTGATGGCCTGTCATTGGGAGGGAAACATGTCCTCCCGTCTTTGTTCTATATCGCTCATAGGGTTCCTTATTCGGTATAAAATTCCTGATCGGTTATTTTATCAACAAACTCATATTTAATGGCCCTTTCAAGTCCTTCAGCTAACGATACCGGCACCTTGAAGCTGGTTGCCGGTATATTTGCAGACTCGAACATAGTATCGGTGCAAAACTTTTTTACTCTGATTGAACTAACAGGCAGCTTCCTATGCAATATTTTCGCCAGTACATCAAAACACAAGCCGCCGGTTAACCCAATCCAATAGGGCCAGTGAAATAACGTTCCGGATTTTCCTAATATGCGGCGCACTTCGGCAACCAAGGCGTTCATGTCAAAATCCGGTTTGTCGATATAGTTGAAGAGACGCTCTCCCGGCGGGTTGTTCAGGTTGTATTCGATAAAGGCGGCGACATTCTCAACATAGGCCATAGATTTGACATTCGTCCCCTTGCCAACCATGGGGAATTTTCCCACTGCAATTTGCCGCAACAGGTTATACACATTCCCCCGGTTTTGTTCTCCAAAAATTACTGTAGGCCTGATAATCGTTAAGGAATTCTCAGAACCAGTGGCAAGCCAGGCACGGTATTTTTCTTCAGCAAGCCATTTGGTACGCCCATAATCATTAAAGTAATTGATTGTACCGGTTTCATCGGTACCGATGGGCGCGAATCCATAGACCGCCACGGAGCTGGTAAAGATAATTCTTTTGATTCCGAGCTTTGTGCAGGCATTACATACATTTTCCGCGCCTATAACATTGACCTTATCATACAACGACTTTGGGGTAACATCGTCCCGGTGTTCCGCCGCGAGATTTATAACCGCGTCAGAACCGGCAAGAGCCTTTTCCAGAGTATCCGGTTCACGAACATCGGCATAGACCCGAAGATGAGGATATTTCTTGCTGTCGTTTTTATCGGCGATGGTTACGGTATGCCCTGCGGCAAGAAGACGTGTTGTAAGACGGGTTCCGACAAAGCCGGACCCGCCAATGAGGGTGATGTACATTGACATTTATGCGAGCCTGTAACAAATTTTGTGTGATTAACTCTTGGGTTTTTTGGCTTTGCCCATTGCCAGCTTGTTGTTTTTTTATAACTCTTTATAATACAAGA